>JBBIID010000399.1:0-3234 GCA_037446675.1 Paludibacter sp. | reverse complement strand
TATGATTGGGTGATATGTTATTGTTCTGAAGTAACTCTCTATATATATGATTTATAAAAAAGATATTTGATTTCTCGTTTATTTCATTTCAAATTTCGGATAAACCACCAAAATACGATGATTATAAATAAAGACCAAATTGCTTTTGAGCTAAAGAAAATGTTGTATAAACGCATTAAAAGTTTACTTTTTGACTTTAGCAATTCAATAAGAAGCAGGAACAATATATACGGAATGAAAAAAACGAGTAGCCTATTTGCAAGAATAGCATTATGAATATTTAAATTTAACAAATAATGTACTGCTCGTTGAGAACCACAACCTGGACATTCATAACCTGTAACTGCTTTAAACGGGCATTTAGGGAATAAATGAGAGTTTTCAGGATTTAACCTGCTGTAAATTATTATCAAAAAAACAAATAATACGATTGCTGTGTAAGCAAAAATTATTTTCTTAATTCTTGGCATTACATGTCTAGCAATGCTGCAAAGCCACCCAAAGCTAGAATTGCTACGTAGATAAGGCTTCCGATTAAACCTACCCAGAATGCCCATTTAGTCCATTTTCCTGCTTGTTGCGATGCTCTTTCAGCCCCTTCGATATCACCAGAGCTAAATTTAGAACTAACATTTGCAGCATTAACAATTCCGGCAATGCCAAAAGGTAAGCAGCAGAAAAGCGTTACTAAGATTGACTCAACTAACCAAGTTTTAGGCTGGCTTTGAGATGGTTGTTGTTTTGCGTTGTCTAAACCAACTCCGCATTTTACACATACAATAGCTTTCTCGGAGACTTCAGCTCCACAATTTGGACAAAACATATTTCATTTATTTATTTAGAAATTATGCCTACATTTACGGCTTTCGGCTTCTCCGTTGGACAACGATTTTTTGCAAATTTATAGTTAATATTTTAAATATTCGTGAATATGGTTAATATTTATTTTTATATATTCTTTTTGCGAACATGATCGAGAATTAAAATTTTGAAGTCGCGGTGAGATTTTCTTTTATGATTCTTATTTTGGCAGTCTAAATTATTTGCTTTAATTGTGAGATCAGGTTATCTCAAAAAAGAAATTATTACCGCAATAATTATCAAAACCAGTGTAAATAATGAACCCTTCCAAGGTGTGTTAGCTTTTGTTTTGTTGTAAACACATAAAGTAACACCAAAGGAACCACTCCCAAAGAGCAAACCTATTAATGGAATTGCGAAATCACAAAAAATATTAGTTTGATTGTATAGTTTTAGTATTGAAAATGTGAGGATAATAATTGAAAGGCATAATATGCCAAATCCAGCCATTCTCATAATGGCTATAATTACTGTCTGTGTCTTTTTTTTCTATATTATGCCATTCTAATCTTATTGCTTCGCGATGATAACTAAAAAACTCTTTTGAAAGTAAAAATCTTAAACTTATAAGTGATGTAATAATTCCGACAATTAGAAATAAAATAGATTGGATTGTATTTATTATATTCATGATTATTTTATTCTGCAATTCGTTGTTTTTTGTTTTGTCAAGTTAATTTGTGAGATTGATTATAATGACAAAATGAAATTTTTCTGTCTTCTTACATAATAAGTTATTTCAGCAATTCTCTTTTCAAGAGCCAATGATAAACATTTTGTTGTCCTACAGTAACAACATAGGCCTGAACAAATTCCCACCCCAATGTTCCCATATAATTAAGAGCATCTACCATTGAATTAAATTTCACTGATTTCCCGTTTTCATCTCTAAGTCTTCTGTCTTGATTCCAAAAACTGACTTCTTGACCATAATCGATGTCAATTTTGACTTTGGTATTCAAAATATTAGTTGTTCCTAAAATCTCACAATAAACGTAGTTTTTGGTAATTGATACAGAGTCAATTTTAATATTATCTTTAGTTACTTGACAAAAACTTATCTGTGCTGATAAGATGAATGCAGTGAAATAATAATTTGCTTCATAAGATTTAAATTTAATTGTTTAAGGGTTATGTTGTACATTTTATTTATCATAATAAGCAATTTTGAAGAATGTGCTATAAATTTTATTTCTTCTTCTAGTCAGTTTCATGTTAGTATCCGTAAATTGAGATCTTTTCATTGGAGATCTTAGAGGAGTTGTTTAACGAGAAAATAATATTCTATATTCTAACCGGAAATTATGTCGTTTCAGAATAATCCGAAAGTTGAAATAAAGTAGGCAGTTCATCAAATCCTTTTCTGTGAAAAACCTTTCCTAGCTTATTTTTTCGATTGTCGATACCGACCAAGGCTATGGGCATAGGCGTGTTAGGAAATCGTTTTTAATGTCTCCATGGAGGTTTGAGTTCAACAATTGTCTTATAAAAATAAATATGCATTCTCGTAGTTGTGTTGATAATTTTTTTGCCAACAACTAAAGGCTTCCAATATTTGCGCAGTTTTGTCATTACTCTGATAGTTTCTGAATTAAACTGGTCATTAAACCCTTTAATGATATTGAAATTCTTTGCTCCATTTTCTGCAACATCAAAATCAATAATTAACTCCTCTGATATTTTATCTAGTTGAAAGTTTTTAGGAAGTTTGAAATTATATGAAAAAATCCCACCGAAGTCTCCACCAGTTGGGTATTCAAAAGTAGGTCTGGGATATAAGTTAGTTGAATCATTATTTATCTGATATTCATATGCTTTATTGACTCTACTATTTTTGCCTTTTGAAGTAAGTAAATGTTTTACCACAAGAATTCCATTATCAAGAATTTTTTCATAAGAGACTGGGAAATTCTTTTGATTCATAAAATAATAAGTAATTGAGTCCCCATTTTGGGCTCTTGCTGTTAAAATCATATACTTATCATTTATATTTTTCACTATATAAACTCTTTCTGGTAAATCATACCTTGCAGTTGGTAACCAATCAAATGAGTTTTCGTTTTTAAAAACTATATCTTGTTCAACTCCTATATCAAATGGAGTCTTACATGCAGTGAATGTACTGTTTTTAAACTTAAATTTTAAAAAATCATCTGCATTTCCATATTTTCCTGCAATAGGATGATTGTGTGAGTCTAAAATACTTACACATAACCAATCACCTTGAATTCTTACTTCTAGCTTTTGTGAATAAGTCAATAAACTTGTCATTAAAAAAACTAATGTTACTTTTTTCATTCTTTTTTCTGGTTGTCCCATAACGACCGAGGCTATGGGCATTTGGCGGTTTGCGGGAGCATTCGCTGTCGCACA
>JBBIID010000398.1:0-3248 GCA_037446675.1 Paludibacter sp. | reverse complement strand
AATAATTTGATTATCTACAATGTTTTCCGATAAAAGCAATCAATATGCTATACAACATATTGATTAATGCTTTTATTGTTTCTTTAATTATTTATAGTTGTAATGTTATGGTTAAACATTTGAATTAGCAAAATTAAAGAATGGAATTCATATATTAGAATCATAGGTTATATTACATCTTAGCATTAAAAAGGGAAAAGAAAAAAAGGATGCCATTTGGGCATCCTTTCAAAATAAAGCTTTAGTTAAAAAACAACATTTAAGATTAATTGCTTATCCCTTGTTGTTCTGATGCAAATATAAAAACAATAATTTGATTATCTACAATGTTTTCCGATAAAAGCAATCAATATGCTATATAACATATAAATCAAGTATAGATTGTGTTCTTTTTAGTCTGACAATACTATTTGCATAAATATACAACGCCAAATTATCTTTGAATCCTTATTCCTCGCTATTTATATACAAAGAGCAGCTTCTTTCTATGCGAATAATTAGTCGTTAGATCATGGTTCAACGATTAGATCCTTTAATTCAAAATTATACTTAAAGATGGTATCTATACTCCATTATTTAAAAGTTGGAATAAAGTTTGTAGATCTTTCTGTGATAGGGCAAAAAAAGGATTATTCTGAGACATAATCAAACGAACAGGGCCACCGATAGTATTAGATTCAAAGGACAATGCTAGAATTATACCAAGATAATTCGTTGTTTCTATATTTTGAAATTAGGCGATAATATTGTTGCAGATAGTTTTCATATTGTCTAATTGAATATCCATATAATATAGATATTCTATATATAGAACCAACATTATTAAGGAGACTGATGAAATAAGATGAAAGAGATTTACATATTTAATTAGTACTTAATTACATCAATTTATTTTTGATAACACTAACATATTATATCAGTTTTGGATTTTTTGAAAATCTGAGAATTTATAGGTTATCTGATAAAGATTCGAAAAAAATTGTATTTTTGTCCCAAAGAGAGAGCCGGAAATGGGAGAAATGAACACAGAGATTTTATTGAAGCAGATTGCAGCAGGTGATAATGATGCGTTCAGATTGTTTTATGACCGTTATTATTTGCAGGTCTATCGGTTTGCTTCTTACTTTGTGGAGTCTTCGCTGTTGATAGAGGAAATTGTTTCGGATGTATTTTGTATTATCTGGCAACGACGGGAAAAGCTATCTCAAATTGAATACTTTGAAAGGTATCTGTATACCATCACCAAAAATAAAGCCTTTTATTATCTCCGCAACGAACAGAAAATTTCGTTTACTGAACTGGATCCGCTTGCGGGGATAATTACCGACGATCTGGATCCGGAATACCTGATGGTTGATAAGGAGTTTGCTGATTCGTTAAAGCAAGCTGTAGACGAATTGCCAGACAGATGCCGTATAATCTTTATGATGGCACGCGAAGAGGGGCTTAGGTATAAAGAGATTGCAGATATTTTATCCATATCCGAAAAAACTGTTAATGCTCAAATGGTGTTGGCTATAAAGAAGTTAACAAAACGCCTTGGAAATATTGTTCATTTTATATTGTAGTCTTTTCATTTTTTTTATTAAAAAGTTTAGATCAGCTTAGATGTTTTTTTTTATTTGAGACTCTTTATGTATGAGGGTTTCGTCAGAACCATTGTAAAAGGATATACATGAATACTAAAATAGATTTATGGGAGTGTATCGCTTCTGTGTTAGAAGGTGATTATACGGTTGATAAAAAACGGTTGGTAGATAACTGGCTGAAGCAGGATCCCAGAAATATACAGTTTTTTGAGAAGCTTAAGAGTACCTCATTTAATGAAACCACGGTACAGAAGGCTGCCGAGGCTAAAGAGCGTATTTATTGGCAAACACACGAAAAGATAAGTAAGATACAGTTAAAAAGAAAGCTGCGTCTGTGGCAATATGTTGCTGCTGCTTCTTTTGCACTTTTACTGGCCATCGGCGGATTCTCTTTCTGGAGTGCACAATCAGTTGCTCCCATATATGTCGAGTCTAAAAGTCCGGCTGGAAGTACTTCACGTCTAACGCTTAGCGATGGAACAGTTGTGGTTCTAAATGCCGAGTCGTACATTCGTTACCCGTTGTCATTTAGCGGACGGAACCGCAAAGTAACTTTAAACGGAGAGGCCTATTTTGAGGTTGCCAGGGATACCAGACATCCTTTCATTGTAGAAACGGACCAAATGAAACTAAATGTACTAGGTACTCACTTTAATATTAAGGCCTATGAGGATGACCGAGAAGTGGTAACCACTCTTATGGAAGGTTCAGTAAGTGTTGAATTTAAAAATGAAGACAATCGGTCTGTAAAAAAAGTGGTGTTAACGCCTGACCGGCAGGTCGTACTAGATAAAACGACCAGAAAAACAGTTGTTACCAGGGTGAAATCCGAACTTTATGCTTCGTGGAGAAATGGAGAGTGTTTCTTTGAAAACGAACGTTTTATCGATATTATAAAGATTTTGGGCAGGCAATACGGCGTTCAAATTTCGATTTTGTCGCCAACACTTGAAAACCAGTTGTATTCGGGCTTTTTCAGCAAACAAGAGGGCCTTTTCCATATCCTGAATTCGTTTAAGAAAATCAGAAATTTTGAGTATAGCGAAACAGATGCAGGAATAGAAATATACGAGAGATACTAAATATTTGTTGAACCTTAAATCAGCGTAAGTAAATGAATTCTTCTTAAATAAAAAAGAATCAGGAAATGCGGGCACATTTCCCGATTCGGGATACAGTTTTCCAATTCTCAGATTTTCGAACTATAATTTAACAAAAATATGAAAAAATCTTTTACAAGAAGGTTTTACGGCTATTTTTTTACCTCAAAGAAAATACTAAGAACCATGAAATTAGGTACTCTTTTTATAATAATTTCTACTTTCTCGATGGCAGCTTCCAATGCATTCTCACAATCAAAGACATTGGACCTGAACATCGAAAACGGAACTATCAAGGAGGTTCTACTGGAGATAAAGAAGCAGACAAATGTTTCCTTTCTTTACAACAACAAAGAATTAAATGATAGTGAACGTGTAACATTAAATGTGCGCGATAACTCTGTTGATAATGTACTGAGTTTACTATTAAAAAAACAGAATTTGGTTTATTCTGTAGAGAACAATGTAATATTGATTTATAAACCGGAAACAGGCGCACGAGTTGCAGACAAGACTCTGCAGGCAAACCGTAGACTAGTTAAAGGTATTATTATCGACG
>JBBIID010000397.1:0-3255 GCA_037446675.1 Paludibacter sp. | reverse complement strand
TTATTTTTAAAAATATTATGATCGATCCGGTCGTGTTGAGATATTGCCGGCACTGTTCCATGACTTCCATCAATGATAACCCACGCTCCCTGATCGTATTTTCCATCGAAGAGATTATGATCAATGCGATTATGATGGCTGGTGCAGATTTCATTTTCCCACACATCGCCAATAGTTATCCACTTCGAAGTCTGATCTGCCGATAGATTTTTCATTTGGAATTTATTCCGCGAAATACGGACATAACTACAACCCTCCATTTTAAAGATAGTACTTACAGGCTCTACATTGAAATCAAACCCGTCGAAAGTGACATAGCTTATGCCCGAAAGAGTAAAATATGAATTCCCTGTAATTTTTGCTCCGTGCAAATTCTTTGATTTTACAAGAATTGGTTTTAGCGATGACCCACCACGGGAAACTTTTACTCCGCTTAAATTATAAGTTCCATCCAAAACAAAAATTGTATCGCCGGGATTCATTGCTGATAATGCATCTTTGAATTGCGAAGCTGTTGACACTCTCCGGGTAGTGGATGATACCTGAATTTCCGATACTGAAGCACCAATAGACATGGAACTGTTCACAATGAAAGTATTGGGATGAGCCGTACCGGATAGATTTCCCGTCCAACCATCAAACTGATAACCGGACTGCAAGTTGAGAGAAGCAGTAATAGTGGTTCCTTCGTAATACTGTTCTTGCTGAGGTTGCAACGTGATGGTCGCGCCTACAGGTTGAGTAACACTAACACTATATTGCGCAGGAGGATCTTGTGGATCGACAACGACTGTAGCTCCAAAGCTATAATTTTTATCGACGATAAAGAATTTCGGATTTTCCGTTCCAGACAAATCGCCTGTCCAGCCGGAGAAAATGTAATGATCCGGCACTGAAATACTCGCAGTAACCTGATCATTTAATTGATATATACTTTTTGCCGGATTTAATGTTATAGTTCCGTAACTTGGTTGAATTACGCTGATTGTCCTTTCGGTAGAAGATTCCTGAAAAACAATATCCTGAATTGGTGTAGAACCAATATACAAATCGTCGATACAAGCATCCAACGTTCCTGTACTCATCGAAAACCGGATAGAATGATAGTCGAAATTGGTAGAGCCCGTTCTTATTTCTCTGAACGAAAAAAGTTTATTATAAACAATTCCGTTAATTGCATATTGACACTTAGTTCCTGAATTATCAATTTTTATTGAAATGCGTGTCCACGTATTAATTGTAAAATCCGGTTGCGTTGACCAACCTGAACTACCATCATATAATTTTATTTTCCCGGTAGGCAGAAACTCAAGCATGAAGCTACGATTATTGTTCGTTCCTAAGTCGTAACCTGTAATTGCAAAATTCGAAGTTGGCAACGATTTTAATTTGACATAAAAGTCAAGGTAAACATCTCCTGCTAAAGCCACTGCATTTGAAGCGTATGCAATGTGATCAGTTTGTAATGAAGCAGGCGTTGCCGATAATTTTAATGATTGACTCCCTGTTCTTACATCATCCGAAAACGACGAAATAGAACTCGATCCGGAAGTAACTTTCCAACCATTTTGGTTGTTTATTGTACCCGTATTGTAATTTTCAGAACTTTCGAATGATGTTTTGACAACTGTTTGAGCCAGAATTATGGTGTCTGGAATAATGCACAAAAAGAAGAAAAGAGAAATAAATCGAGATAGACTTGGCCTGATGTAGAATTTAATCATTTTTCTTATCGCTTTACAAATTAAATTGGTCAACCAATTTATTGGTCGACCAAAATTAATTGTTATGCATCAATAAAAAAAATAAATTATGTGCTTTTTGTTGATTTGTGTTGTAAAACATAAAATTGGTTGACCAAAAACACATCGAAAAAGTAAAGAAATTACGACCTTATAAAAAAACTGGTATTCAATCTACTTAACCATTTCATTTCAAAATTAAATTTGAGAATGTCATTCAATAACTCTCACTTTTTTTAGAAATCTAAATACTGAAATCGCTATTTCGGCTTTCTTTTCTTTCTCGAATGTGCCATGACCACCATCATCTACGGTAATAAACTCATTATACACTCCTGTTTCTTCAAGTTTCTTTTGCAACGTGACAGACTGGTTGTATGGCACGACATTATCTGCATTACCATGCACAATAAAAACCGGTGGACTGGATTTTTTCACATAGTTCAGTGGTGAAACCGAAGCTACAAACTCAGGATTGTTTACATTATTCCCCAGCCATTTTACGAGTGAATTTGAGTTCTTCGAAAATTTTAAAAGAGTTTCTAAATCAGAAGGAGCAAAATTGCTAATAATGGCGGCTACTTTCATATCTGTCTTTGTTTTACAATTGGTATCGAAAATAGGATTATTTTCAAGCAAACCTCCCATTAAAGCCAAGTGCGCTCCTGCCGAACCGCCTTCAATCACTATTTTATCAGGGTTTATGTTTAGTATTTTTGCATTAACCTCAACATAGTTAAGTGCTGCGCGAATATCTTCGATAGCTGCCGGAGCAGGAGCTACGTCTACTAGGCGATATTCAATATTTACAACGGCAAAACCCGATTTGAAATATAAATTAAATCCGGTTTGGCTCTCTTTAGTTCCATGATTCCAACCTCCACCATGAATATGTAACACTACCGGAGTTGGCTGAATGCTTTTAGGATTATAATACACATCTAACCGTCCAATCCACCCGTTGACCTGTGTATAAATTTCATCAATTTTTGAAATATATCCTTCCGGGGAAATCACTTTCTTAATCTCATTATTTTGAGCAGAGCTATCAAAGTAAAAACTTGTGACTAACAGAAATACTACAACTACATTCAGTCTCATACTTGGGTATTCATTTTATAAAAATATTACGCGATAGAAAATCATGCTTCTTTCCAAAGTTCTCTTATTTTTGCCAGATCTTTTTTCATAGATTCATAAACTAGTTCTGGATCAATCGATATTTTACGATTTCCTTTCTCGGCTCCACCTAAGTCATATTCGCAATGCAAAGAAATGGGAACATTGATATGATATTGTTTCAGCAAGTGGAAAAACTGTTTAAAATCAACCATTCCTTCACCAATCGGTACGTTTATCAACTGCCATTTCCCATTTACTTTACCCCATTTATAATCTTTCACAACAACTGTTTTAATTTGATCGTGAATCAATTCTAATCCATTTACCCATGAATTAGCTCCCTCCACCATAGCATGACGAATATCATATTGCGAGCCGAAAAAATCTTTGT
>JBBIID010000396.1:0-3265 GCA_037446675.1 Paludibacter sp. | reverse complement strand
GTAGCCGATACAAGCGGCCGAACACTTTCCGGACAAACCATTCGCGCGTTTCTTGACTCAATTGGTCATGCCAACCTTTTGTCTGTCGGGCTGAACTGTTCATTCGGAGCAAAAGATTTGAAGCCGTATCTCCACGAGATAAGTGAACATTCGCCATGGTTTGTAAGTGCTTATCCAAATGCCGGTTTGCCAAATCAATTTGGCGAATATGACGAAAGTCCAGAAATGATGGCCGTGCAGGTGAAAGAGTATTTTGATGAAAAGTTAGTCAATATCATTGGCGGATGTTGTGGAACTTCACCCGAACATATTGCGAAATACAGCAAATTGATTGAAAATGTGGAAGTGCGAAAACCTGGTGCTCCAAGCAAAACTCTACAGTTGAGTGGGTTGGAAGAGCTTGTTATTGATGATTCTTCTTTGTTTACTAATATCGGCGAACGCTGCAATGTTGCTGGTTCGCGCATGTTTTTGCGGTTGATAAACGAGAAAAAATACGAAGAAGCATTAGTTATTGCCCGTAAACAGGTGGAAGACGGTGCTCAGGTGATTGATATCAACATGGACGACGCGATGCTGGATGCAAAAGAGGAAATGACAACATTCCTGAACTATATTGCTTCCGAACCTGAAATATCGCGTGTACCGATTATGATCGACTCTTCAAAATGGGACGTGATCGAAGCCGGACTCAAATGCGTGCAGGGTAAATGTATCGTCAATTCTATTAGTTTGAAAGAAGGAGAAGACGATTTTCTGAATAAAGCGCGCAAGATTCGTGCTTATGGTGCTGCTGCGGTTGTTATGGCTTTCGACGAAAAAGGACAGGCCGACAGTTTCGAGCGAAAAACGGAAATTTGTAGTCGTGCTTATCACTTGCTTGTCGATAAAATCGGATTTCCTCCACAGGACATAATATTTGACCCGAATGTGTTGGCTATAGCCACGGGAATTGAGGAACATAATAACTACGGAATCGATTTTATCAATGCTACGCGCTGGATAAAACAAAATCTTCCGTTGGCAAAAGTGAGCGGCGGTATTAGTAACCTGTCTTTCTCGTTCAGAGGAAATAATGCTGTTCGCGAGGCGATTCATTCCGTTTTCTTGTATTATGCCATCAAGGAAGGTCTCGACATGGGAATTGTAAACGCCGGCATGTTGCAAATTTATCAGGATATCGATCCTGAGTTGTTGGAATACGTGGAGGATGTTGTACTCAATCGCCGTCCGGATGCTACCGAACGAATGATAGAACTGGCTGAAAAAGTAAAACAACAAGCAACCGGTGAAAAAGCGGAAAAAGTTGATGAATGGCGTTCGCATCCATTGCAAGGACGATTGGAATATGCGTTGATTAAAGGAATTAGTGAGTTTTTGGAAGAAGATTTGGCTGAAGCATTGAAACAATATGATTCGGCAATTGAAATAATCGAAAAACCTTTAATGAGCGGAATGAATATTGTTGGCGACTTGTTTGGCGACGGAAAAATGTTCCTCCCTCAGGTAGTAAAAACGGCCAGGACAATGAAAAAAGCGGTTTCGATTCTTCAACCTGAAATTGAGAAACAGAAAGTTCCCGGACAGAGTTCGTCAGCCGGAAAATTCTTGATTGCAACAGTAAAAGGTGATGTTCACGACATTGGAAAAAACATTGTGGCGGTAGTGTTGGCTTGTAACAATTTTGAAGTGATCGATTTGGGTGTTATGACACCAACCGAAAAAATCATTCAAACGGCGATTGACGAAAAAGTAGATATCGTAGGTTTAAGTGGTTTGATTACGCCGTCGTTGGAAGAAATGACGGTAGTTGCTTCCGAAATGGAAAAAGCCGGATTGCGAATTCCGCTTTTGATTGGTGGAGCAACGACTTCGAAAATTCATACGGCAGTGAAAATTGCTCCTAATTACAAAGGACCGGTGGTGCATGTTAAAGATGCTTCGGTGAATACGCATGTGGTGTCGCAGTTGATGAGCAAGAATAATCATGTCGCTTTCGAATCCGAAATAGCTACCGAATATCAGACGCTACGCGACAAACAAACGAAAAAAGCGGATTTGCTAAGTCTGGAAGAAGCAAAAAAGAGAAAACCGAATTTATTCTGATTATAATTGATTTTCAATCCACCTTCCCCTTTTTCAAAGGGGAAAGATGTGTGGATGTCCAAGTCCCTCTTGGAGAAGAGGGATTTAGGGAGATTGAAGCAATTCAAAGCATAAATAAAACAGGGCTGAATATCAATTTAGCCCTGTTTTTATTTTTGTGAAATCTATATTATTCTACTTTTACCACCTTACCCAAACTTACATAGCAAACAAAACCTTCGGTGCGATAACCCATTTCGCCGATCAGATTCATATATTGTTGCACCTGTTTCAGGTAATGTTTATTCTCATTGTCGCCGAATTTATAATCAACAATCGTGGCTGTGTTTTCGCTGATAATGACACGATCCGGACGATATTGCTCGCCCGACGGGGTCAATATTGTTGTTTCATTCAATACTTTTACATTCCCAGTAAACCACTTCTCTGTTTCCGGCAAGTTCCAGAATTTTTCCATTTCACTGACTACCGTTTCGCCTTCCTGTTCGCTGATTCTTCCTTCGCGAATCATGCTGGCAATCGCTTTCGCCTGATCCGATTTTCGTGTAATTTGCTTGAGAATATCGTGCATTATCAATCCGTAATTCAACCGGCTGTCGGTTAAATCCTGATTTTCGAGCAGATAATCCAGACTTTGATGTCTGATGCGCAAACGATCGGAAGTATTTGTCGAAGGATAATGATTTATATTCTCATTGGCAACAGTATTTTCAACTTCTTTATAGACCGCTTTTGTGAAATCTCCCAATGCAAAGACTTTGTTCTCTTTGTCGAACGAAGCGGTGAGAGGAATAAGTTCAGCGTTTAAATCTGGTGTTTCCACATCGAAACAAGTGGTAAGCAACGCAGACAGAGAATTGATTTTATCCAGACTGTCGACCTCTTTTTGCATTGCCGGAGCCATGCAAATCAATTCGTGTTTAGCCCTTGTAAACGCCACGTAAGCAACATTCAGACTGTCGATATATTGATGCATTTGCTCGTCGAAATAATCTTTGGCAAAAATGGATTGCCCCAGTTTCGAAGTATATTCGATTGGCAGTAGCGGCAGTTCGTTGAACGGAGCTTTTGTGGGTTCGCACCAGAGAATGTTGCGCATACTGCTATCCAGTTTCCAGTCGCAAAACGGAATAACTACCACTTTGAAATCCAGTCCTTT
>JBBIID010000395.1:0-3271 GCA_037446675.1 Paludibacter sp. | reverse complement strand
TAACTCGTAACTAAGTAGATATTTTTCCGCTGCTATCTTACTTTCACCATAAGGACCAACGGGATTCGGAATCACATCTTCGGTAAGTATTTCACCTTCTACTGTATCAGCAGCCGCTTTTACAGAACTAAAAAAAATAAACTTGGTAGCAGTTGACTTTAAGTACCAATCATATATCCTTTTTGTCAACTCCGTATTAATATCAAAATACTCCTGAGCATTTGCCTGATTTTTGGTGTCATGTGCTTTACCGGCCAAATGGATAACAACATCAATGTTTGGCAAATCATTTAAGTTGTTCCAGAAAAAGGTTTTGATAACTCCCTCTTTTTCTTGCGAAACGATATCCAGCCCATAAATTGAATGATTCTTTTGTAGAGCTTCAACAAGGTTAGAGCCTACAAATCCGTGAATGCCGGTGATAAGGATGGTCATTGTTTTGTAAATATTAATTCCCAGATCTTTACAAAATACTTAAATGTAAGAATAAAAAGATTGGTGTAAATTCCATTTTCCCTGCAAGCTTTTACAATTTCTTTATTCAATACAATATTACTTTTTAATGATGCAGTACTTGCCCCACCAGTACGCATCTTCATTATAGTTGAAGGTAAGTATTTATATTTAATCTTATTCGTAAATAGAAAACGTATCAGTAATTCATAATCAGCTGCAATTTTATAGTCAGTTTTATAATACCCAAACTTATCAAAATTGTGTTTGTAAGTAAAAAAAGAGGGATGAGGTGGCATAAACCCAAATCTAAATCTCCATGGTTTAAAATTCCTTGATCTGTAATATCTGACAGTTTTTTCTAAATTATCAGGGTTTACAAATCTGACATCACCGTAAACTGCTTCAACAGTACTATCGTGTTTAAATGTATTGGCAACTATCTCTATTATATTTTTATCAGAATAAAAATCATCTGAATTTATTATACCAACAATATTTCCTGTTGCCATCTTTATGCCTTTATTCATGGCATCGTATAGTCCTTTGTCGGATTCACTTATCCAGTGAATGTTATTGTTAAAATGTGGTTCGTAGGCTTTTATTATATCAATTGTTCCATCACTCGACCTTCCATCCACAACAATATATTCGATATCTGGATAAGTTTGATTTAGTACCGAATCGAAAGTGTCTCGGATGGTATTTGAACTATTATATGAAACAGTGATTATAGATATTTTCATTTAATCTTATTTAGCGTATGATGCTTTCTGATATAACATAGTCATTTCTTGTTGCATTTTCTCCCAACTGTATTTTTTTACATTTTGTAATCCGAGTTGAATTGTTTTTTGCCTGAACTCATTATCTTCCAGCATCAACAGCTTTTCGTTAATTGAATGCTTGTCTTTAGCCACTAATGTTTTATCACCAATAATCTCTACAATAGATGGAGCATTGAGTGTTACGACCGGACATCCTGCCTTTTGAGCTTCAAGTACAGGAATACCAAATCCTTCATACAAGGATGGATAAAGCAAACAGAAAGCATTATTATATATTTTATTTAATTCATCATTTGAGATACGGCCTAATTCAAAAAAACGACTGCTTCCTAGTTGAGAAATCAACATCTTTTTTTCTGCATTGGAAAGTTCTTTACCAACAATTACCAAATTAAAGCGGGTTTCCTTCAAAGTTTCAACAGCAAGCTTAAAATTTTTGTATCCTTCTCTTGCACCCACAAATATGACATAATCACCAAATTTAGAGTTTTCGACAGTTTTAACGAGATAGTAGTTGTCTGAAACACCATTATAAACAACGTGTACTTTACTTCTGTCTATTTCTGGTAAAAACATGAATAAATCTTTCTTCGTTGTTTCTGAAATACAAATGATATAATCAGACTTTTTTATTGCTTTATGTTTTTGAAAACAATGCAGCCATTTTTTTATTCCCTTACTATAATACTCATAAGTAAAATCGTGCACGGTCGTAAAATTAACGGCACTTGTATTTTTACAATAGCGATAGTAAGATGAATGAAAAATAAAGGACGAATTACAGCCTATTTTCGGACTAAAATAGCGCTTTAGTGAAAGTAATTTATGAGATAATATTTTTAACTTACTTTCAGGAATCTTTATTGTTTTTCGAAAGAGGTTATTTTCTGCTCCTTCGTATTCAATACATTGATAATCTATGTCGGAAACTGTCATTACATTTTCCAATAAATATTTCCAAACAACAGATATCCCTCCTGCTTTTTGTAGTGAAAAAACAATATTGTCAAAAATAATTTTCATTTTCTTCTTGCATCATATATATTTTCAAATCATCACCTGTCCAAAATTTATCATGCACTTGTTCACGTTTTGCAAATTCAAGAACAAAATTACCACCCACAAAACAATTATTCATAACACACTTAAAATTGCAGCTGCAACATGTTTTGGAGTGATCCGAGTTGATAATTCTTTGCTATTCAGACTCATTCTATATAGATCGTCATCAGGAGCATTTATTATATTTTCAATAACCTGTTCTATGCTTTTTACGCTTTTGGTTTCAAATGTATAACCATTGTAATTATTAATAATAAATTGCGTTGCTGCACCGCAACATGTTGTTGCTGCTACAGGTAGTCCAGCGGCAGCTGCTTCATGAATAACTAAGGCCCAGGGTTCGAAAGTTGATGGTAAGATGAAAAAACCTGACTGACTCATTTCAACACATATATCTTCTTGCTTCATAAAATTTATTAAAGTAACATCTTTGCACAACTCAACTTGATTGGCTAGTTTACCATTCCCAATTATAGTCAAAGACCAATCTTTTTTGTTCTTAATATTTTTCCATGCTTCTAAAAGTAGAAGTAGCCCTTTTTCTTCAGATAATCTGCCAATAAACAATAATTTATGTGGATAATCAGTTTTTTTATGATTTAAAGGGGTTTGGTAAAATAAATCCACATTGGCAGTATAAAGTGGTGATATTATTTGATCATTTTTAAATCCTAATTTCTTTGCATATTCAAATTGTCTCATTCCGGCAACCAAAATATGCGTATACCATTTTCTATGCCTAAATTTTGATAATATAACATTGAACCATTGTTTATCTCCACGCCATTGTGTATCAACAGCTGCTATAATGGGCGTTTTTAAATTCTTTTTTACTTTTTTGGTTGTTAAATAGTAAGTTTTATCCATCCAACCTGCAACATAAATTACTGTTGGGTTAATACTAACAACAAATTGATATAATTCTTTTACAGTACGAAATTCAGATCTGTTTCTATAAATTACATTTT
>JBBIID010000394.1:0-3277 GCA_037446675.1 Paludibacter sp. | reverse complement strand
ATAGCAGTGTTACAAGCAAATTTCCAATGCTGTAGGCCACCAATGTCATAAAAAAGTGGTAAATAGTATTCAGAAAAATATTGGCAATCAGTTTTTCGGCAATTGTGGCGGGTATCATAAGGTAATGAATACCGTTAGGACCACGCATAAGTTCTTTGTGTAAGCGAACGGAATAAATCAATCCGCTGATAAACAATACGATAATAACAACAAAACGATTGTCTAAAACCGTAAAAATAAGAGTGATAATACTCCAGAATAAAATTTCTTTTGTAAGGTTCTCAAACAGATAACGTTGAAGCAATAAGTTTATTCGCTTGAAACTCAATTTATCTTTCATGCTTTATTGTTTTTCGGTTGGTTTAATTTTAATTGAGAATGCTATTGATTTTTTCACAATCAGTAAGCAAAGCGTTGAATAAAAGTTCTATGTCCAGCACGCCTTCTGTTTCTCCTTCTTTATTTTCAACTATTTGTCCTACCCCTTTTGATGACTCTTCCTGATAAATAACAGCATCTGCCGGACTTCTTTTTTCTGCATTCTTGAACGATAATTTTTTTAATATATTTTCAGTAGGTTGATTAAAAATAATCTTGTGCTCGTCCATGATAATTATATTGTCCACCATATTTTCCAAATCGAAAACCTGATGTGTGGAAATAACAATGCAGGAATTATCATCAATGGAGGACGAAACCATTCGGCGAAACTGTCTTTTCGACGGAATATCAAGTCCGTTGGTAGGTTCGTCCATTATTATCAGTTTCGCTTTGGTTGCCAACCCAAAAGCAATCATCACTTTTTTCTTTTGGCCGTGCGACAATTCATCGATATCTGTCGAACGCATATCAATACTGAACTCGTTCAAAAAGCGGTAAAAAGAACTGGAACTGAAATCAGGATAAAAAGGAGCATAAACACGTTCGAAACTTTCTATCGATAAGTTCGTTTGGTGCAATTCTTCGGGAAGAAAATAAATTTGCCCCAGCATTTTTGGATGACGCTTCTGCGGATCGTAGCCCAGCACATTGATTTCCCCTTTCATGGGGTACAACAGACCTGAAATTAGTTTGAGTAAAGTGGTTTTTCCCTCTCCGTTTTTCCCGATCAAACCATGAATACTTCCTGATTTTAATTTTAAGCTTAGTCCATGAAGTAGTTTTTTTTGTTTGCCGTAATGAAACTCAAGATTTTTTATATCAATGGTTTTTTTCATCTGAATTGTGAATTTTTATTTCGGAGGAAATTTGGCTTTGAGGGATGTTTTTGCAAATGTATTATAAGTTAATTTCTTAGCAAATTATTTTTTGTTAAAATATTTAATTTAAAGCGGTTTAATTCACCTAAATCATACATTTGAAACAGCTAATTCGGAAGAATGAGAATTAAAAATGTTACCTTTGTCCTTCATTTTTTATTCACAGATAATTTGAGCTAAAGATGCATAACACAGAAGATAAACTCAGCGAATTTAAACGCTTGCTAGATATAATGACAGAGTTGCGGGCTAAATGTCCGTGGGACAAAGAACAGACTTTTGAGAGCCTGCGCGTGCAAACCATTGAGGAAACCTATGAGCTGGCCGATGCCATTCTCGATAACGACATGAGGAATATCCGCAAGGAAATCGGCGACTTGTTGCTGCACGTAGTTTTTTATTCGCAAATGGGAAGCGAAACCAACGATTTCGATATTTATGATGTGTGCAAATCGCTGAACGAAAAACTGATTTATCGTCATCCGCACGTGTTTGGTGAGACAGAAGCTAATAATGCCCGCACAGTGGAGCAGAATTGGGAACAACTGAAACTGAAAGAAAAAGGTGGAAACAAAACCGTGTTGTCGGGAGTTCCGATGTCGCTTCCTGCATTGATAAAAGCGCATCGTATTCAGGACAAGGCGCGTAGCGTAGGTTTCGATTGGGAAGAGCGCGAACAGGTTTGGTGCAAGGTGCAGGAAGAAATCGATGAGTTCAAAACCGAAGTTGCTGCTATGGATAAAGATAAAATGGAAGCGGAATTTGGCGATTTGATGTTCAGTTTGGTAAACGCTGCACGACTGTATGACATTAATCCCGAAAACGCACTGGAACGCACCAATCGCAAATTCATTCAGCGTTTCAACTATCTCGAATCGAAAACTATCTCGCAAGGTCGCGACCTCAAAAGCATGACTTTGGCCGAAATGGATAAAATTTGGGAAGAGGCGAAGAAAAAGATGTGATAATTTGATGATATGTTGATTTGAAAATTAGATCCAAATCAATAACTCCATACAAAACAAAAGATTAAACCTGAATTATAACTAACAACTGTCAATTTTCAACTATCAACTAAATAAATGTTATATCCACAACATTTCGAACAAAAAACAGACTTTACCACCATTCGCCGCTTGCTGAAAGAAAAATGTATCAGCACATTAGGAGCGGAGCAGGTGGATCATATACAATTTTCGTCGGACTTTGAGCAAATTGATAAATGGCTGAATCAAACCGACGAAATGCTTCGCGTGCTTACTGCCGATGCCGAAGAAATGCCTATTGGTGACTTTTTTGACATTCGTCAGGCATTGTCGCGCGTCAGAGTCGAAGGGCTTTTTCTGGACGAAACGGAAGTTTTCGGACTTTGGCGAGCGCTGGAAGCTGTTCGCCGCTTGGTGGCTTTCCTTACACGCAAGGAAGATACGCCCTACCCGTATTTGTCAGAATTATTGCCCGGTACGAAAGTTTTTCCAATGGTGATCAAACGAATTGAAGGGCTGCTGAATAAATTCGGAAAAATTAAGGACAATGCTTCGCCGGAATTATCGCGAATCCGTCACGAAATACATCAGGTGGAGAATTCGGTTTCTCGAACGCTGAATGCCATTTTGCGTCAGGCGCAAGCCGATGGTTATGTGGAAAAAGATGTGGCTCCAACCATGCGCGAAGGTCGACTCGTGTTGCCTGTTTCGCCTGCTTTCAAGCGAAAAATAAACGGAATTGTGCACGACGAATCGGCTACCGGAAAAACCGTGTTTATTGAGCCACAACAGGTGGTGGAAGCCAACAATCGTATTCGGGAATTGGAAGGCGAGGAGCGAAGAGAAGTTATTCGGATTTTGGTGGAGTTTACCAATTTCGTGCGTCCGTATTCCGAAGAAATCTTTGCTTCGCAGGATTTTCTGGGATTAATCGATTTTCTGCGTGCAAAAGCACTTTTTGCGTTAGAAATAAACGGTATTAAACCACGCGTGGATAATGTTTGTCAGCTCGAATGGTACAAAGCCAAACAT
>JBBIID010000393.1:0-3299 GCA_037446675.1 Paludibacter sp. | reverse complement strand
TTTAAGCCCTCCTTCGGAGGATTTAGGGGGTATTTCTTTCTTTTTTTCTCTTAGTTTTGAGCCTTCCTGATTAAGTTGCTGAACTAATTTACCTCTTGTAAACACTGCGTTTTCAAATGTATTACGGAATTGTATCGCATCCGAAGGGCATGTCAACACACAAAGGTTACAGAAAGTACACATTCCTAAATCCCATTGATAGGTATCCAGAATTTTTTTCTTTTTGCCATCTTCAGTTTCAATAAATTTAGGAGTCACTTTTATTGTACCATTCGGACAGTTCATTTCGCAAATACCGCAAGCTGTACAAGCATGTTCATTATTTCCGTCGTGAGGCATGGTTAGCTCGCTTCGCCAACGCTCGGAGATAACCAGTGTTTCTCTGTTTTCGGGATATTGTTGTGTTACCTTTTTGGTCCAAAGTTCTTTCCAAGTAACGGACATTCCGTAAATCAAAGATTTGATACCTGTAAATAATCCTGAAAAGTATTTTGATATCGAATTACTCATTTTTTATAATCTGCATTTATTGATAAAAAATATGTCTTTTCTCTTTAATAATTAAAAAAGACCTGGAAATAAATCGGTTAAAGTCAATCCCGTCATTACTAAAATAACCATAATAAGGATATTCACCAGATTGATTGGTAGAAGATATTTCCATTCCAAATTCAATAATTGGTCGATGCGTAAACGCGGGAACGACCAACGTACCCATAAGCTTAAGAAAATTAAAACGCCCGTTTTTGCAAAAAACCAAATGTAGGATGGAATATAATTCATTACCTGATTGAATCCTTCCCAGCCATGCACCTGAATAGGTAAATATCCACCAAGGAATACAGCTGTGGCAATAGAAGCAATAATGAACATGTTCAGATATTCGGCCAGATAATAAAATCCAAACTGAAGCCCTGAATACTCGGTATGATATCCGGCAGTTAATTCCGATTCTGCTTCGGGTAAGTCGAACGGACCACGGTTTGTTTCGGCATGACCGGAAATCAGATAGATTACAAAAGCTATCATTGAAGAAATATGTCCATTAAAAATGTTCCAACAGTAACGTTGTCCTTCAATCATTTCGGAAAATTGCATGGTGCCCGAAAGAACAACAATGGTCATCAAAGCAAATCCGGCAGAAAGTTCGTAACTCACAAACTGAGCTCCACTTCGCATGGCTCCAATCATTGAGTATTTGTTGTTGCTCGACCAACCGGCCAATAAAACTCCAATAATTCCTAATGAAGAAACTGCCGAAACATACAAAACTCCGATATTAAAATCGACTGCATGCAACCCTTTACCAAATGCAATAGCTCCAAAAGTAAGCACGGAAGCCACAATAATAAAAAATGGCGCTGCAAAAAACAGGAAGCGGTCGGAACGGTTAATTCTGATTATTTCTTTCAATAAGATTTTAATCATATCCGCCATACTCTGCAATAAACCCCATTTACCAACACGATTGGGACCAAATCGAGCTTGAAAGAAAGCAGTGATCTTTCTTTCTGCATATATGAGAATTAATGCTATCACTGCATATGCCGCAAGCAACACAATTGCCACTAATGCAAATTCAATAAGTAAAACCCAGAATTCAGACATGCTTCCGCGAAGCGTGGCATCAAGCCAGCTTGTCAGATTTGAAATTTCCAAGGGTTGTGCATAATTTAATATCATAAGTTTATAAAGTTCGTAAAGTTTATAAAGTTTGTAAAGTTTTTAAAGTTTGAAAGTTCATAAAGTTTGTAAAGTCACCTTCTTTATAAACTTTTACTTTTAAACTTTATAACTATCTGTCAATATCCGGAATTACATAGTCCATAGAACCACCAATACCAATAAAATCTGAAATTTTTTCGCCTTTGCAAATAAGTGGCATTGCCGAAACCAGTGCCATCGACGGTGAACGGAATTTCAATCGATACGGAGTTTTATCGCCTCTACTGTCGATAAATATTCCAAATTCTCCTTTTGCAGCTTCCACACGTTGATAATATTCACCTTCCGGTATGCGGATTATAGCTTTCGTTTTAGCACAAATATCACCTTGAGGAATGTTATCAATAAGTTGTTCGATAATATGCAGCGATTCTTCAATTTCATCCAAACGGTTCAAATAGCGAGCATACGAATCGCCTTCGGTGCGAATCACTTCTTTGAATTCCACTTTATCGTACAAAGCGTAAGGAATATATTTCCGAATGTCGCACGACCATCCAGACCCACGGCCAGCAGGGCCAGTTACTGCGTAGCTGATTGCGTCTTCTTTTGACATATTTCCAACACCGATCATACGACCCAAAGCAATGACGTTGTGCGAGAAGAAGCGATCGTATTCTTTCAACTTTTCACGCATGTATGGAATAAATGCTTTTACATCCTTCTGAAAATTGGTGTAAATATCAAACATTACTCCACCAATTACATTCTGATTGATAATCAAGCGTCCTCCGCAGGTTTTATCGAAAATGTCTAAGATGAGTTCGCGTTCACGCATTCCGTAAATGAAAGCTGTGGTTGCACCCAAATCGTTTGTCATTGCCGACCATGCCAGCAAGTGCGAATCAATTCGGGTTAACTCGTCCATAATAGTACGAATATACTGTGCACGTTCTGGAACTTCAATCTGGGCTGCATTTTCCACACACAAACACAACCCGTGACGGTTGATGTTGGCCGAAAGATAATCGAGACGATCGGTAAAATGCAAAATTTGAGGGTAGGTGAGGCTTTCGCTTAATTTTTCAATTCCACGATGAATATAACCGCTGTGAACATCGATTTTCTTTACAATTTCGCCATCAAGTGCTGTGCGAAAGTGCATTACACCGTGTGTAGAAGGGTGCTGTGGACCAATATTAATAACATAATCGTCTTCCTCAAAAATATTGATCGTTTCTTCAATCAATTTTCCGTCCACTTCCATAATGCGTGGAGCAGTATCAATTATATCTTTACTTTCTAAAGAAACCGGATTTAACTCAGGATTGGCATCATAATCTTTACGCAAAGGATATCCCACCCAATCGGCATTCAGGAAAAACTTGCGCATATCAGGATTGTTGATAAAACGTATTCCTAATAAAGCAAATACTTCACGTTCGTTATAATGTGCCGTTTCGTAGAGGTCAGTTACCGAATACAAAAGTGGATTTTCGCGATCGGAGGTTCCTGTCTTGAGTACTATTTCTTTGGAAAGATCTTTTGAAGAAGAAAGTAAATAAATGACACCTAGTTGTTCACCCCAATCCATCCCGATTAATTTTACAAGAAAGTCGAATGGTAATTCGGCA
>JBBIID010000392.1:0-3304 GCA_037446675.1 Paludibacter sp. | reverse complement strand
TTAATATAAGTCCGCAACCTTTAGAAAGAGATTCAAGTTTCAATGAAGGAATATATTTTTTAAAAGGGGATACTGTAAAGGTAAAATTATGTGCAATTGATAGTGTTTCCACACAATTCTTCAAAGCTTTAACTGTCTTTTCAACAGCTGTAGGAGTGGCCGATCTCTACTTCATTGGCGAAAAAGATGCTTTAGAATCGAATATATCTTCGCCTGGATTTGGAATTTGGAGTGGAGCTAACACAGAAACAAGAACAGTAATAATTCAATAAGAAAGGCGAAGAAAATTTCTCCGCCTTTCTTATTGAAAGCAACGCTTATTATTACATTCCGTATTCTGCTTGATATGATTGAACTTGATCAATCAAATCTTCAAATCCTTTTGAAAAGAATTTTTCCATAGATTGCTTGGAGCCATCAGAAAGAACAAGTCTTGGTTCAACACTAAAATATGAATAATCATATTCATCATAAGAATATACATAAAAATCTACATCTGCAATTTTCTTCTTTTCCTTTACAAAATAGGCATACATTACGAGATAGTTATTAAGCACATCAGCAATATCCTGATAGTATTCCTCATCATCGTTATAATCAGAATAATTTATCTTACGACCTGCTTTGTAAAAACCTTGATAGTCTTTAAATCCACCCAACATCGCAACGTTCATAACTTGAAAATAAACTGCTCCTGAATTAAGAAAATCCTGAGGACCTCCATCCGATTCCATAGACTCTTCGATAGCTGTTGCTGTTAATGTTCCAGCTGCTGCCGCTTCAAACTGCAATAACACATCACTTCCGTATTTAAGGCTATATTTAGCAGAAGCATCTTTATCATCATTGGTAAATTCCAGTTTCCAGTTGTATTTATCAATTTCGAGAGTTTGTGTAACTTTTTTAGGAGTTGCATCTGCATTAAAGCTTCCAGAATAATTTGCCTTCAAAACTACCGATCCTTTTACCTTTACCACTACTTCTATAGATTTTGGCATGTATTCAACAGGATTGGTATTAGGAACTTTAACCGTAGATTCGACATAATCTACTTTCAATTCCCCCGTGTTTGAAGTAGAACCTTCGGTTGCCGGAAAAAGAACAGTAAGAGTAGTTTTGCTACTTGCAACAAAATTAAAAGTTTCTGTATCTGAATTCCATGTATAAGTTCCCCAAATATCATCATCCTCTGCAAGCACTTTCATTTGCTTATTAAATGTATCCAAGCTGGTCATATCATTTCTCTGAATATTTCCCTTCAACTGAGCTATTGGCTTCACAAACATAGGAGAACCGCCCGTATTTACAACAAGAGCGTTCAAAGCTGTCATGGCCTTAGTATCTTTAAGTCCATCCATTTTTTCCATAAAATCGAGTCCGCTTTGTTCAATTTGTTGTTTTTGCTCTTCCACTGTTAACTTTGAGAAATTCAACGTTTTATCCAAATCAAGATTGTCTTTGCAAGAGTTGAACGATAATAGAAAAATTATTGCCGTAGCAATTGAAAATAAAGTTCTTTTCATAATGGTTGATAATTTTTTTTATTGGTTTAAAAGTTCATAAAGCAAAAGTAATGTATTTTTTTATACAAATTAAATTTAAGTATAAAATTATTATCAAATGTAATAAAAAACAAAAAAACGCCTACAAATATTTATTATTTGCAGGCGCTCTTAAGAATTAAGCTCAAACGATTTTACGAAATTCTCTCCAAATTATTTGTTGTAATCTGCTCTTCGACAATAGCATCCAACACTGCAATAGCAGTCATATTTACAATATCGCGAACCGAACTTTCTACGTCTAAAATGTGTACTGGTTTATTCAATCCCATTTGTATCGGCCCGATCGTTTCGGCAAGTCCCATTTCAATCAGCATTTTGTAAGCAGTATTCGCAGAACTCAAATTCGGAAAAACAAGCGTATTTACATTCCTGCCACTTAGTTTTGAGAATGGATATTTTTTATCGCGAAGTTCTTTATTCAACGCAAATGTCACCTGCATTTCACCGTCAACAATCATATCCGGATATTTTTCGTGCAATGTATCAACCACTTTATGCACACTTGCAGGGCTTCCTTGCTTATCAGAGCCAAAGTTAGAATACGAAAGCATAGCCATTACCGGTTCATGAGCAAAGAATTTCACTGTGTCGTGCGTTAGTTTTGCGATATCTATCAATGCTTCAGTACTTGGGTGGCGATTAAAAAGCGTATCGGCAAGGAAGAAAGTTCCTTTTTTGGTATTCATAATGTGCATAGCAGCAATATGATTCAAACCTTCGCGAATACCAATTACATCTTTTGCAGCCTGAACTGAATCGGCATATTTGGTATAAACACCTGTGATCAAAGCATCTGCCTCTCCGGCTTCCACCATCATCATTCCGAAATAATTCCGCTCATACATTTTTTCGTAAGCCTCATCGTAAGTCATACCTTCTCGACTCCTTTTCTCCGAAAGTTTCAGCGCATAAGCTTCTCGGCGTTTTTCTTCCCTATCATGGCGAAGATTAATAATTTCAATTCCGGTCAAATCAATATCATGATCGTGCGCCAGACTTGCAATTTTTTCTTCATTTCCAAGTAAAACAGGAGTACAAATTCCTTCGGCAAGCGCAGATTCAGCCGCTTTCAACATATTAATATGATTCGATTCGGAGAAAACAACGCGTTTAGGGTTCTGACGCGCTGTGTCGTAAAAGCGACGCAACATCTTATTATCAACTCCCATCATTTCGCGCAATTTGTTGTTATAAGCTTCCCAATCCTTAATTTCAATTCTCGAAACTCCCGATTCCATAGCAGCTTTTGCAACCGCAGGCGCTACTATGGTGAGAAGGCGTGGATCAAGAGGCTTAGGAATAATATAATCACGACCGAAACTCAATCGTTTTAGGTTGTAAGCAGCATTTACAACATCAGGAACAGGTTTCTTCGTCAATTCGGCAATGGCTCGAACCGCCGCAACCTTCATTTCTTCATTAATACATTTTGCTCGGACGTCCAAAGCGCCACGGAAAATATATGGAAAGCCCAGCACATTGTTGATCTGATTAGGATGATCTGAACGACCTGTAGCGAAAATAATATCGGGACGAGCTGCCATTGCATCATCGTACGAAATTTCAGGATTTGGATTGGCCAACGCAAAAACAATTGGATTTTCATTCATTGTCTTTACCATTTCTTTGCTCAACACTCCGGCAACCGAAAGACCTAAAAACACATCCGATTCTTCTACAGCTTCGGCAAGAGTCGTTATTGTTCTGTCAGTTGCAAATGGTTTTTTACGCGCATTCAA
>JBBIID010000391.1:0-3334 GCA_037446675.1 Paludibacter sp. | reverse complement strand
TTGCAGGTGATGGAATTAGGTGAACCTGATGAGTCGGGTCGTCGTTCGCCGGTGGAAGTGAAAGGTGAAACGAAACTGATCGAAGTTGATGAAGTAGTGGTGAGTGTTGGTGTGTCGCCTAATCCGCTTATTCCGCAATCGGTGGAAGGATTGGAAGTGACAAAATGGGGAACTGTTGTGGTTAATAACGATACAATGCAATCGGCAGTGCCAATTGTTTTTGCCGGAGGTGATATTGTACGTGGTGGTGCAACGGTTATTTTGGCCATGGGAGATGGTCGCCGTGCTGCAAAATCAATGGACGAGTGGCTTAGCTCGCAGCAATAAAAAATACATAATTCAAAATACAAAAATGCGCTGGCTTTTTTAAAAGCTAGTGCATTTTTATTATTGCGTCGTGACTGCTGTGAATAAATTATGCTCCCAGCGAACGTAGTGCTTCAAATACCAAAATAGCAGGCCAAACGATCGCTTTTAGGAAACCAAGTACGCCCAGCCAAAAAGAAGTTGCTTGAGAAATGAAATAAATTGCAGCACCAATTAATCCGAATCCGTAAACTGCTCCACCGGATGCTGTTGCCTGATGATTTCGGTTGTGGTTACAATCACATTTTTTGTCTTCGTTCATAATGTTCTATTTTAAAGGGTTGATTTTGAATTTACTTTCGAAACACAGTTGCAAAAATAATTAAAAAATCGTTCCTGAAAAACTTTATCAAAAATAGATCAAATCCCAAACAGAAAAGGATACAAATGCTTGTATCCTTTTCTTAGAAATTTATTTATACATTCGCTCTCTTACGGCTTTAATATCTTCCGAAGTAACGTAATCGTCGTAAGTCATCTGTTTGTCTATAATTCCGTTTGGAGTAAGCTCAATAATACGGTTACAAACTGTCTGAATAAATTCACGGTCGTGCGATGCCATTAAAACATTCCCTTTGAAGTTAACGAGTGAGTTGTTGAATGCCTGAATGGATTCAAGATCGAGGTGGTTAGCCGGCGAGTCCAACACCATTACATTCGCGTTTTTCAACATCATACGCGAAATCATACAACGCATTTTTTCACCTCCTGAAAGCACACTTGCTTTTTTGTAAATCTCTTCACCTGCAAAAAGCATTCTTCCCAAATAACCACGGATAAACGATTCCAGTGTGTCATCGGAATACTGACTTAACCATTCAACCAGATTCAAATCGGTATTGAAAAACTCCGAGTTATCGAGTGGTAAGTAAGCATGTGTTATTGTTACACCCCAATTATATGCTCCCTGATGGTTTTTGTCGAGTCCGTTAATGATTTCAAAGAAAGCAGTCATAGCACGAGGGTCGCGTGACAGGAATACGATTTTGTCGTCTTTCTCAACATTGAAGTTAACATCGCGGAACAGAACTGTGCCGTCATCAGCAGTTTTACCAAGTCCGGAAATTTCCAGTACCATATTTCCCGGTTCGCGATCCGGCGAAAAGATAATGCCCGGATATTTGCGGGTAGAAGGCTGAATCTCATCGATGTTGAGTTTTTCGAGCATTTTCTTACGACTGGTAGCTTGTTTCGATTTTGCCACATTGGCACTAAAGCGGCGAATAAATTCCTCCAATTCCTTTTTCTTTTCTTCCGCTTTCTTGTTCTGAGCTTGTTGCTGACGAAGTGCCAACTGGCTCGATTCGTACCAGAAAGAATAGTTTCCGGCAAATGATTGAACTTTTCCAAAATCAATATCAACGGTGTGAGTACTTACAGCATCAAGGAAGTGGCGGTCGTGAGAAACCACAAGAACAGTATTTTCGTAATTTGCCAGATAATTTTCCAGCCACATAACTGTATCTACGTCAAGGTCGTTGGTTGGCTCATCGAGCAACAGGTTGTCCGGTTTGCCGAAAAGAGCTCTTGCCAGCAAAACGCGAACTTTTTCCATCCCGCTCAGCTCTTTCATTAACTGATAATGCAAATCTTCTTTTATTCCAAGTCCGCTCAACAAAGAAGCGGCATCACTTTCGGCATTCCAGCCGTTCATTTCGTTGAATTTATCTTCAAGTTCGGAAGCACGAATACCATCGGCATCCGAAAAATCTTCTTTCAAATAAATGGCATCTTTTTCTTCTTTTATTTTCCAAAGGACATCGTGTCCCATCATTACGGTGTCAATAACCGTAAATTCATCAAACTCGAAGTGATCTTGTTTTAATACGGATAAACGCTCGCCCGGACCAAATTGAATAGTTCCTCTGGTTGGTTCCAAATCGCCGCTAAGCATGCGGATAAGGGTCGATTTTCCGGCACCATTGGCACCAATCACCCCATAACAGTTGCCTGCGGTGAACTTCATGTTTACATCGGAGAATAAAACGCGTTTGCCAAACTGAATGGCTAAATTTGAGACTGTAATCATTTTTTAATTTCTGATTAAATATGAAATAATTAAGCTGATTCTCATCAGCAGATATTGTAAAGACAGATATATTTTAAAAACAAAGAATAGAACCAATCTGTTTTGCGAGATTTGTTCTATTCAATGTATATTAATTTTTGTTCAAAAATTGATTATTCAATAACTCCCAACTTACGGGCAACTTTTGATATTTTTTCAATTGATTCATCGATCTGATCAAAGGTATGCGTTGCCATCAAAGAATATCGGATCAACGAATCTTCCGAACGAACAGCCGGAGAAACCACCGGATTTACAAATACACCGTCGTCCATCAACATGCGTGTCAATTTGAAGGTAGTTGTGTTGTCGCGCACATAAAGCGGAATAATCGGAGTTTCTGTCGGTCCGATTTCGAATCCAGCTTTAAGGAAACCTTCTTTTGCACGTTTGGTATTTGCCCAAAGTTGATCTTTACGCCAGGGCTCTTCTGCCATAACATCCAAAGCTCCCAACACACAACCGGTAGATGCAGGCGTGATTGATGCACTAAAAATCAATGTGCGAGAATTATGTTTCAAATAGTTGATAATATTATTGTCAGAAGCAATAAATCCTCCGATAGTACCAAGCGATTTGCTGAATGTTCCCATTATTAAATCCACATCGTCTGAAACTCCAAAATGTTCGCAAACACCAGCACCTGTTTTTCCAAAAACACCTAATGAGTGTGCTTCGTCCACATATATTGAAGCATTGTATTTTTTTGACAATTCTACTATTTCAGGCAATTTTACAACATCGCCTTCCATACTGAACACACCATCAACTACGATAAGTTTTAATTTGTCAGGTTCGCATTTTTGAAGTATTTTCTCCAATGCATCCATATCGTTGTGGCGATATTTCAATTGCTTGGAGAAAGCCAAACGTTTTCCTTCTATAATTGAAGCGTGGTCG
>JBBIID010000390.1:0-3339 GCA_037446675.1 Paludibacter sp. | reverse complement strand
TGCTTTGGTTAGATTATTTAAATTGAAAAATGATTTTTTGTTAGTCGTTTAGTTCGTCTAAAATATTTTGGATATCAGTTTGACAGCCTCCACAGCCTGTGCCGGCTTTTAGCTCTATTCCCACCTGATAAACAGTGGTGAGTTTTTTATCAGTAATTTTTTCTACGATTAAACTTTTACAAATGTCGTTGCAATCGCAAATTACAGGATTTTCCTCCATGATATTTTTTTTTTCAAATTGTTGTTCGAAATTTACTAACAACTCTACAAAGGAATTGTTTCTGGACTACAACGTTTTTTGTGTGTTTATGGCATTTGGAAGAAATTATTTTTTCATGGTGAGTAAAATTACTCCATTTTTACCTTTTTCACCATAAACATTTGTTGCAGCACCATTTTTTAGAACCTCAACCTTAGCAATGCTTTCAGGTCTAATCGCATTTATATTAAATCCTTCAGGCATTATTTGTCCATCGATAACTATTAGAGGAGGATTTTTTGGATCTATTCCATTGACTTTAAGTTCTGATTCCTCATTGTTGTAGAGATTGAAGTTTATGGGTAAAACGTATTTCACATTTACATTTTTCCCTCTTTGTTTACCTGGTGTCCAGTTGGGCATAGATTGAATGACTCTTATAGCTTCTGCATCCAGCATTGGATCAACGCTTCTTATTGCTTTTACATCAGCGATTGATCCATCACTTTTCACAATGAACTGACATATTACACGACCTTGTATGCCATTTTCATGAGCTTTTGCAGGATATTTAGTGTTGTTTGCAAGATATTTCAACATAGCTTCAGTCCCTCCGGGAAATTCGGGCATACTTTCTACTACTGTGAAGGTTACACCCTCAGTAGTGGGTACACTTGGTGGCGGTGGCGGTACATCTTTCGATTTGCGCAAAGGCGGTGGTGGCGGAGGTACATCTTTCATGTCTGGTGTAGGTGGTACTGGAGGCGTTTTCTCAATTTTTGCATCTGGAAGTTTTTTTTGCGTTTTTCCATATCCAATTACTTTCACTTCCGGAATGTTGCTCGTCTCTTTTTCTGAGTTTTGTTCTTTAATAACGGGCTTATTGCTGATGGTGTCTTGTGCAGACTTTATAATCGTTTCTGCATTGCTGGATACCACTAAAGCAAGTGCGAGCGGAATAATGAGCAAATACTTCAAAATGCTCATTTTTGATGTTTTTTGTTGGTTCATCATAGTGATTCGTTTTTTTAAAGGTGATACATTAAATTTATTTGCCAATAATGCTTCAGGTGATTGATAGGATAATTGCAGCAAGTGATATTGATACGATTTGGAATCAAAGCCCGACTCCAAAACCTTGTTGTCGGCAAGGAACTCAAGATTCTGTCTGATTTCCCGTTTCAAAAGCCAAGTAAAAGGATTTATCCAGAAGAATATACATACGATTTCTGCAATCAGAACGTCGAAGCTATGAACTTCTCGTACATGCGTAAGTTCATGGGTCAGAATTTGTTCCATCTCTTTGTCCGAATGTAATGCCGGATTCATATATATAACCCCGAAAAATGAAAATGGAGTGATTTTTTTATCTAATGAAATAATTTTTATGCCCTGAACGGTTGTGTGCTTTCCTCTTATTTTTGCTATTGAGATTAATTGGAGAATCATTTTTGCAAATAATATGGCAATAACCCAAAAGTATATTGCTACAAAAATATTTAAAAGCGAAAATGTTTCTTTCGGTGGATTTGGATAAATGGTGATTTCCTGTAATGCAACATAATTTATCACCATATTTTGCATGGGTTGTTGGTTTTGCAACCAGTTTTCTATGGAGAAAAACGGATAAGCAAAGGATAACATTACGCTCACTAATAGATAAAATCTGCGAATTTTCCAAAAGGTATCCCGTACGAAAAAAAGCCGATAGAATACGTAAAACAAGGCTATCGCAATGTTTACTTTTACAAAATAAATCAGTAGATCGTTCATTGCTTTTCAATTAGTTTAATAATTTCCTGTAGTTCCTCTGTTGTAATTTTTTTGTTTTCGGCAAAAAAGCTAACCATTTCCTTATATGAGTTTTCGAAGTAATTTTGTACTACATTCGACATATATTTCGATTTGTATTCGCTTTCTTCCATTACCGGGCTATATTCATAAGTGTTTCCATATTTTTTCCCTTTTATGTAGCCTTTGCGTTCCAAATTTTTTACTATAGAAGCTACAGTGGTATATGGAGGTTGTGGTTCGTCCATTTTAACTATAAAATCTTTAATAAATCCACTTTTTTGTTGAAAAATAATCAACAATAATTCTTCTTCCTGATTTGATAATTTTTCCATATGATATATTAACGAGAATAATAAAATTTTATTACGAAAACTTCGTAAATCTACGAAAATTTCGTAATTAACTATTGTTGTGGTATTTATTTTAGCATTTTTTATGCTTTTATATTGGAATGTTTACAGAAATAAAAATATTATATTTGCAACAATAAACAAAATGACTGCATTTTGAGTTCTTTTCATATAGAATTACATTATAGTTTATTTTTTAAAATAAAATAATTATTATGAAAACGCATACACATTACAAAATTATAAAGAGTTTGGTAGTCATTTTTTTATTATCAACGTCTTTGATCCTTGAAGCGGGCAATACATATTTCTATTATGTACAATTGAAAAACAAGAATAATTCACCTTATTCTCTTGCAAATCCTTCTGAATATTTGTCACAAAGAGCTATTGATCGTCGAGCAGATTTTAAAATTGCGATTGATTCTACCGACTTGCCGATAAATCCGGTGTATATAACTCAAATAGAAGATTTAGGAGTCAAAATTCATAACAGAAGTAAGTGGATGAATGGTACCACTATTATGATGACTGACACTTCGGCTTTGGCTCTGATAAAACAATTTCCTTTTGTTAGTTTTGTAGAATATACCGGAGTAAATGAAGGTCCGCTACTTTCTGTCGCGAAACAAAAAGCGAAAAAACAAGCTTCTGCCGAATATGGAATTGCCGATACTCAAATTAGCCAATTGAATGGTAAATATCTACACGATTTAGGCTATCGCGGAAAAGGAATTCAAATAGGTGTAATCGACGGAGGTTTTACCAATGTAAACACAAATCATGCTTTTGATAGTTTGAGAATGCAAGGGCGTTTGCTCGGAATAAAAGATGTGGTCAATCCTGATGACGATTTTTATGCTACCGATCCTCATGGTGCTATGGTACTTTCAATAATGACAGGACAGCTGCCGGGGCAATACCTAGGAACAGCTCCTGACGCTTCTTATTGGTTAATTCGTACCGAATATACTCCAACCGAATATAAAATGGAAA
>JBBIID010000389.1:0-3345 GCA_037446675.1 Paludibacter sp. | reverse complement strand
CAAACGAAAAATTGCCATTGGTTGTGTTAATGCATGGAGCAGGAGAGAGGGGTGTTGATAATCGTTATCAGTTTTATCGAATGAAAGGCTTTCCGTTCTGGGAAAAATATCCTTGCATAGTTTTAGCTCCACAATGTCCAACCAGAGAATTTACCAACAATAATTCCGACTGTGTGTGGGTGGATACTCCATTTGGAGCTCCATCCTCGACGATGAAAGCCGAGCCAACCCGTCCTTTGCAGTTGGCTATTGAGTTGCTCGATTCAATATCTTCATTACCGCAGATCGATCAGAACAGGATTTATATTACGGGGTTGTCAATGGGTGGATTTGCAACATGGGAATTAATTCAACGTTTCCCAACCAAGTTTGCTGCCGCAGTTCCTGTATGTGGAGGCGGTGATCCGGCTTATGCTGCAAAATTCGCAAAGTTACCTCTTTGGGCTTTTCATGGTGATGCCGACAATACTGTGTTGCCACAACGTTCGCAGGAAATGATAAAAGCGATTAAATCGGCAGGTGGAAATCCTATTTATACAGAATATCCGGGTGTAGGGCACGGAGCATGGACGGCAACTTATGCTAACGAAAAAATGTGGGATTGGATGTTTTCTCAAAAAAAATAATGCAAAAACGAATCTGTTGATACGATGGAATACAATTATTGTGGAAAAAGCGGATTAATGCTTCCCAAAATCTCGTTGGGATTATGGCATAATTTCGGTGATGTGGACGATTTTTCGGAAGCTACAAAAATGATTTGTGCTGCATTCGATGCTGGAGTTACTCATTTCGATCTGGCAAATAACTACGGTCCTCCTCCGGGAAGTGGCGAACAGAATTTTGGAAAGATATTTAAATCGGAACTTAAGAACCATAGAGACGAGATATTGGTGTCGTCGAAAGCCGGGCATTTCATGTGGAATGGGCCTTATGGCGATGGATGTTCGCGTAAAAATATCATGGCAAGCCTCGATCAGAGTTTGTCGAGAACAGGACTTGAATACTTCGATATATTCTATAGCCACCGTTACGATACAAAAACTCCGCTGGAAGAAACCTTGCAAGCGTTGGTTGATATGGTAAAACAAGGTAAAGCATTATATGTGGGAATTTCGAAATATCCGCTTGCTGAAGCAAAATTTGCGTATCAATATCTGCGCGATCAGCATGTGCCGTGTTTGATTTATCAGGGAAGGTACAATATGTTCGAAAGAAATCTTGAAAAGGAAATTTTTCCACTGAATAAAGAACAAGGTGTGGGTTTTATTTCATTCTCACCATTGGCTCAGGGAATACTCACCAATAGATACCTGAACGGCATACCCGAAGATTCGCGTGCGCAAAAAGGAGTCGGATTTTTAACGACCGATCAGTTGACGAATGAGGTGATAAACAAAGTTCGTCTTTTAAACGAAATTGCAGCTACCCGTTCGCAAAGTCTGGCACAAATGGCTATTGCCTGGGGATTGAGAAACGATAATACAAGTTCGGTGATTGTTGGGACGAGTTCGGTGAAGCAACTGCATGATAATTTGTCGGCTCTAAAAAATACAAAATTCACAGACGATGAACTTACAAGTATTGATGCCATTTTGAATAATTCTAATGCTATAAAATAAGTTTAATGAACCGTAAAACGAAACTATTTCTTTCGGCTTTATGTCTGATTTTGATTATAACAGCTAATGCTCAACAAGTGGAATGGATCACTTCTACTTCTGGCAATTACTGGCAGAAAAATGCTAAAATCAGTTTTGGGAAGGAAGCCGCAAAAAAGAATGCTGATATTGTTGTAAGCGACGAAAAATTGCAAGAAATAGACGGCTTTGGTGGCTGTTTCAACGAGATGGGGTGGGATGCTTTGCAATCGCTCACTGAAAAAGATCGTTCAAAAGTGCTGAACGAATTATTCAGTTCGACTGGCGCAAACTTCATTTACAACCGAATGCCGATAGGAGCGAGTGATTATGGTTTGAGTTATTATTCGCTCAACGATGTGGCGAATGATTTTGGAATGACCAACTTTAATATTGAAAGAGATCGCTATATATTAATTCCCTATATTAAAGCTGCCCAGAATGTTAACCCCGCTATGAAAATCTGGGCTTCACCATGGACACCTCCTGCATGGATGAAAACAAATGAACACTATGCCGGCACTGCTGGAGGAAAAGGCAGAGATAAAAACGGACTTACTTCGGAGCTTGAAAATACTAAAAATGCTACAGGATTTAAAATGCTGAAAGGATATTTAGATGCTTATGCTCTGTATTTTACCAAGTTTGTAAAAGCCTATGCCACCGAAGGAATAAAAATAGATGCCATTCATGTTCAGAATGAGCCTTGCTCTAATCAAAAGTTTCCAAGCTGTAAATGGCGTGCAGAGGATTTGGCATTTTTTATCGGAGAATATCTTGGTCCAAAATTCGAAAGTGAAAGCATTGACACAAAAATATTCTTTGGAACAATCAACACAAGCAATCCCGATTATTTCAGAACTGCTCTTAACGATCCTTTAGCAAAAAAATATATTCGGGGAGCCGGATTTCAATGGTCTGGCAAAAATGCAATTCCGATTATTCATAAAGAATATCCTGATTTAAAATTGATTCAAACCGAATCGGAATGCGGAAACGGATCGAACGATTGGAAAGCTGCCGAATACACGTGGCAACTGATTCAACATTATTTGTCCAACGGTGCAGCAGCATACGTATACTGGAATATGGTGCTCGATAATACAGGCTTTAGCAACTGGGGTTGGAAGCAAAATGCATTGGTTTCCATCAACAAGCAAACGCATGAAGCAGTGTTTAACCCCGAGTTTTACATTATGAAGCATGTAAGCAATTTTGTACTTCCCGGGGCTTATCTCCTGAAAAGCACAGACTCGAAGGATCATTTGGCATTTCTCAATCCGAATGGAAAAGTAGTGGTAATAATTGTAAATGACGAAGAAAAGGAAAAACAAGTAACTATTAATTATAAAAATAAAAACATCGAATTAAATTTAAAAGCAAAGTCATTTTATACGCTGCAATTTAATGCAATTTAATATCAAGGTATGAAAAACAAAAATTTCTTATTTGTGTGTTTGGCTCTAGCGTTTCTTTCCTGTAGCAGTACAAAACAAAGCAAAACACCTGTTGATTATGTAAATCCTTACATGGGAAATATTAGTCATTTGCTTGTGCCTACTTTTCCTACAGTGCATTTGCCTAACAGTATGTTAAGGGTTTATCCCGAAAGGAAAGACTTTACCTCGGATTATATCTCGGGACTGCCTGTTATTGTCACGAGTCATCGCGGTAGTTCGGCGTTTAATATTAGTCCTAAGAATGA
>JBBIID010000388.1:0-3355 GCA_037446675.1 Paludibacter sp. | reverse complement strand
CACCCATGTCTGGAGTGTATAAATCAGATTCGACATATGCTCTGTTGCTATACCAACGCATAGGGATACCAAACATTTCCCACGAAAAATAACCTTTACAATAGTTTTGATCATACTCGGTAAAACGCTCGGTTGTTGTCCAATGAATATTATCACGCGTAAGATATTTTACAATAATCATATTCTGCTCCAAATTATCACCAAAATTGAGATCAATCACACTTCTGTTAGCATTGGTTGCAAAAGTTATTGTTTGGTCTGTTGTCGGCCATGGATTGTTATCTAAATCGGTAACAAAACCAGCAGGAATATTTATATTATAAGTTTTGGCCTTTTCAATAATCTCATATAGATCAAATAATATTATTGAATCGTTATTAAGTATAAGATCAACTGTATTATAGGTTTTTACAACTGCATTTGTCTGATTATCTGTTAAGGTAAATCCTTTTCTGATGATAACTTGTTCATTAAAATTGAATTTCCCGTTTCGATAAACTGAAACATTTGTTTTATTATTGGCTGGATAAGAATTACTCAACTTAGGTGAAGTCAAATCTGGTGCATTAACTGTAAAATTTGGTACAGCATCGTTATTATAATAACCGCTAAAGGTGTCATAATTGGAAGTATTCGACAACCAGTAACGAATTTTGGAAGCTGTGCCAATAAATCCATCGTATTTATTGTAGCGAAAATCGCGCTGCAAGGTTGCATTTTGTCCCCACACCACCGAATCCATTTGTATTACTGTGAAGTTTTCTTTCGATAGTCCCGGAGGTATATCGCACACTTTAGCCGATGAATTGTAAGGGTTTACAGTGAAATTATCTTTCCGTATCCATCCAAAAGCGGTCAGAAATACTGTGTCATTGTTGTTTATCTGAAATGCTGTTAAATTTTCGCCTTTCAAATAATATCCATTTGCATTTTTACTATAGAAGTTAACTGATGAATAATCAAAAGCAGTGTTGTTTAGGCTTTGAATAACTGTGCCTTTGTCAATAGTTGTTGGAGCTGTGTAAGTAATCACCGCATCGTATTGTGTAGATTTGTCGAAGCCATGCAGACTGTTTTTCCATGCAAAATCGGTAAAACAGATTTTTGTACCTACTTGAATATCAACCAAGGGCACAAAATCAAAAGAATTCTGACTGAAATTAACTTGTACAATGGCTACATCACCTGAAGTTAGTACTGTTTGCGCTTTTGCAACAATAACAATAGCTGCAATTAGTAGAAAGAGCGTAAATTTTTTCTTGTTCATAGATATTTTCCGATTAAGTTTATAATTATTTTTTGTTGCCATATCGATTAGAAAAAAACATCATCAACTCATTCATATATTTGAGTGCAATTGTCAGCTTTCGTCCATTGGATAATTCAATCATTCGTTCTTTAAAATTATATTCCTTGATTTGAAGGGGATTTACATAACATGAGCCTGCAACTCGAATAAAACCATTTTTAATTAGCAACAATTTAATTTTCAGACTATTGCTTATAGTATAATTCTGGTTAGATCCTACAAGTAAAATTGTTTTCCGATTTATAACTTCGGCATAAAATGTCTGATCCTGCCTGAGGCACAGAATCAGTTCGTCGGTTTCGATAATTATTCGATTGGTCGATGTGGAAAATGAGTTAAGATGATCCATGTCCGATAAAATGAATTACCGGAACAAAGGTATTTTATAAAATGTAGAGGATTCGGCTACTTAAATAACCGCTTGGATTAGTTTTACAAACGAAGCAATTCTGTTTATATTCGATATCAAATATTTTCCAGCTGGCGAATGACTTTTTCTTTAAATCGTGTAGCGACAGGTATGCGCGACAAATCCGTCAAACCGAGGGCTCCACCGTCCGATTTATGAAAACATACAATATGCTTCAAATTAACTAAATGAGACTGGTGAGATCGAATAAAACCGTTACATTCCAATAAATTATCATATTCTTTTAGATTTTTGGATACCACTATTGATTTACGGTTTGTAAAATAAAACTCTGTATAAGCGCCATCAGCTTGAAGACGAACAATATCATCAATTTGCACTACATGGATTGAATCAGATGTGCGTAACACTATTTTTGGTGGTTGCTGAGGTTGTATATTTTGAAACAATGCCGACAAACGGGTTTCCATTTCGGTTTGCTCCTTTTTCTTAAGTGCTTTACGTATCGAATCAAAAAATTCTCCCGAACTGAATGGTTTCAATAAATAATCGAGTGCGCTGAACTTTATTGCCCTTAGTGCAAATTGTTCATATGCAGTTATAAAAATGATGCTAAAACTGATTAGTGGAAAACGTTTCAACAAATCAAATGCTGTTCCGTCGGGCAAATCAATGTCAAGCAACACCAAATCAGGATTATGTATTAATATAGCTTCGTAAGCGGAACTTACATTGTCAGTTTCGCCGACTAACACACATTCAGGAAACTGCTTTGTAAGCAATTGTTTGCAATAATCCCGGGCAGGTTTTTCATCGTCAACAATCAGAATTTTCATTAGGCATGGTTTTTAATAGGTATAAAAATAGTTATACAAGTTCCAACTCCGGTTTCCGGCGCAGGACTTTGAATCTGTATTTTTTCGTTTTTATCATCTAACACCAGCAATCGTTCGCGAGTAATCTCCATTGCAAATGATCGATGGTTGTTTCCATAACTATCAATATTTCCAACCATTCCTTTTCCGTTATCAGTCACCTTGAGTACCAATTGTTTATTTTTCTGGGAAAAATCAATTCTCAATTTTCCTTTTGCCAATAAACCGCGTAATCCGTGTTCAATTGCATTTTCGATAAAAGGTTGCGCAATCATAGGTGGCATTTCAACCGATTCTCTATCAATATCATCATCTACAAAAATTTCATAATCGAATGAATAGGCAAACCTCAATTGTTGCATAATTAGATAATTGTTCAAAAACTCGATTTCGTTTTCCAACGTAACATACTCAGTAGCTGAGTTCTCGAGAATTTGCCGCATCAGTTTTGCGTAGCGAGCCAGATAATCGGAAGCAATTATGCCTTGATTAGTTTGAATATACTGATTAATGGCATTAAGAGTATTGAATAAAAAATGAGGATTCATCTGCGAACGTAACAGTTTTTGCTTTAGTTCCAGATGCTTCTTTTGTAAAATTATTTTACGCCGACGCCACAGCACATAGACTATAACAGAAACAAGTAAAGTAATAATTACAAGCCCGATAGCCAAAATGCCCATTCTTTTCAAACGTTCACTTTTAAGCTTGATATCTGCATTTAGTTCTGCAATTTGCTTTTCTTTTTCCGATGTTTGAAATTTAGTTTCGAGTTCATTGAGCGTCTTTTGGATTTCTGTA
>JBBIID010000387.1:1809-3357 GCA_037446675.1 Paludibacter sp. | reverse complement strand
TGTTCGTATTCTTTAGCGGAAATGATATTATCTTTTATCAATTTTTCGGCACGTGAAAACTCTTTTTGAGCGGTTTCGTAAACGATTTTTACTTTGGTTGCAGGATCACCTTCCAACAGATTTTTTGCTGAAACTGTTACAATAGCCTCACCAGATCTAACAGCTGCCCCTTCTGTAATGGATCGATCGGAAAAAGATACAATACCGTTGGACGTTGATACTATCGTGGCCTCATCACCTTGCGAAGCTTGTATTTGTCCGCTTGTTTTAATAACCTGCTGAAATGCACCCGGAGATACTGTCTTTACAATTAAGCCAACAGCCTCGGCTTGCGCTTTGGTAAAGGAAATTTCGTCGGTATGATTACTCTCACCTTTGGCATGATCGTGTCCGTCATCTTCAGAATGATTATGGCTTTCTCCCTCAGCTTGCGTGTGGATACCTTTAGAATCTTCATTATGCTCTTCTTTTCCCTGATTACAGGCCGTGAAGAATAGCACGGCTATAACGGTTACAAATGATATATACGTTTTCATTTTAATATTGAATTGTTGAATAAGGGCAACTCGGTTTACAGCCTGTTGTATAGGCCGTAAACGGGATATTATCCTTGATTAGTAAAAAATACGGAATAGATAGCGAACTCCTGAATTAAATTCAGAAGTAACTATTGTCCAGGAATGGTCAATAATTCAAGAAATAAGAGCCGGAGGTGCCCTTAGATTGAGGAAGCTGCTTGTTTCAGCAGATTTGTAACATAAAAGATATTCTCCCCATTCGGATTCGAGAATCCCGGAGTTGTCGGTATTATAAATCAAAAAATCCGCAACAAGGATTAAGATAGGATAAAAGTGTGTATGGTGATGATTATCGCACGAAACCGTACAATTTACTTCTTTATCGGATGTAGAAGCAATGTATTCGAGTTCCGCCACACAAGATTGCCCTTGTTGCCCTTTATCTGGCGCGTCATTGTGGCTGGTATTCTTATCGTTTACAGCATTATCCAGTTCACAATGTTCCATTATCACACAGGCAATACCATGATGATGATGATGCGGTACAAAAGTAAGCAACAACAACAGCATCGTTGATAGAGAAATGAATGATATGGATAAATTCTTTTTCAAACTATTTTCAACCTTTAATTATGCAAAGATACAATTTAGATTCTGCAACTAAGTTGCAATTTTACTACATTTTCCGCAAAAACCTTTAATAACCAGATTCACACCCTCAATTTCAACATCCGTTGGCAAATCGAATTGTGGGATATGGATGTTATTAAGACAAAATGCTTTTTTACAATAATTACAATAAAAGTGTGCATGCAATTCCTCTAAGCTGCAATTACATTCAGTATTGCATACAGCATATTTTACAGACCCCGAACCATCATCAAAACTATGTATTAATTGTTGATGACGAAATAGATGAATGGTACGCGAAATAGTAGATTTATCAACGCTTATTAATTCATTTTCCAAATCAGCCAAGGTAAATGCCCAATCAAAGTTTAACATGGCTTTTAAAACCAGCATACGATTG
>JBBIID010000387.1:0-1799 GCA_037446675.1 Paludibacter sp. | reverse complement strand
TTTAATATTCCTGTTTTCAAGAATTTTCAATATTTTATCATTCATTTATTTCTTGATGTGTTTCAATGATTAAAAAATAGAGAGTAAACACTTATACTTTTAGGCTTCCATTAACTTATCTGGTCATTACGGCTTTATCTTTGTGTTTTGAGGTAAAGCCGATTCTTGATAGAAATCGTTTTGCAGCTTGTGGGTAATTTTGTCGGCTTTAACGGCTTTAATCACTTCCGAAAGCTGTTTACAACGCTGATCAAAGATCACCTTTCCTAATTCTGCATCCGCATCTTTAGCATCTCCCGCATAATGATTGGGGTATTTCGCATACCACCAGATAGCTGTATAGGCATTGGGTAATTGTAAGCGATTCTGGTCGACGCCCGACTGACTGGTAGCCTGCTCTTTTTTTACCAGATCTGGTTTAATAAGCATCATTACACTCGATTCTTCTTCATCTGCATGTCCTCCGGTAGTACTTTTACGCATAGAAGTTATTTTAGTTCGGGTTGCGGCATCAACCGAAGGGGTGAAAAGGTAGACTGCATAGTCCTTTGCTTCTGCGAGCTGTGACTGACAGAAATATTGAAGAAAGTTTGTGTTACCGCCGTGACCATTTACAAGGAGTATCTTCTTAATACCATTTCTGGCTATCTCTTTACAGGTTTCATCAAGCATTTTGTAAAGCAGCTCCGGACTATAGGCAATGGTTCCGGGTTGTTGCTTGGCTTCAAAAATTTGTCCGGCAAAATAAAAAGGATAAACGATGCAGTATTCCGTAGATGCCGACTTTAAGCTTATTGCTCTTGCGGTAAACACATCGGTTCCCAAAGGTAGATGCGGACCATGTTTCTCGATTACCCCCATCGGAATTATACAAACACCTTCGGATTTCTGAGTCGCCTTAACAAAATCAGGAGAAGTAAGTTCTTCCCAGGCAGCCGGCAAATCCTGTCCACTTGCAGACAGCGCAAGAAACAAGCCGGATAAAATAACAAACAGTCGTTTCATAATAAGTTGGATTTGATTTAATTAGGTTTAAAAAAGTAAAGTTACTTATTAAATACATAAATAGCATTTATTTTTAACTTTCCTAAATGTAATATAAATTAACTAATAGTTAAGACAGTCACAAAATATTATTACAACATTTTTCCAATTTCTAAGGCTTCGTTTCACTCAGCCTTAGAAAAGAGGTTTACGAAGTATATTTTGAGAAAAATTTTTGCCTGAATTGTTTTCGTGCTGAAATTCAGTTTTTCTCACTCGTGGGTTTATTAGGCTTCGCTTTTAATAGAAAAATGCTATAAATAGAAAATAAGAGTAGGCTACAAAGCAGTAGATGAATAAAATTGAATGCCCGAATGTAATGATATTTAAATTCATTTATAAAATAGCATTGCAAGAAATAAATATACTATATTTGAAAAAAATATGTTATGGGAACTAATATAAATACAGATATTGAAGGGATTATCAGGGAACTCAATCTGTCTGAGACAGATGTATTATTCCCATTTTTTGAAGCTGTTGTAAACTCAATACAATCTATTCATGAAATACAAAAAATGGATAATTCTGTACAAGGAGAAGTTTCGATTTTCATAGAAAGAGATAGGCAAGAATTAAATCTTTTCGAGAAAGAAGGAAATTATCCCATTAAGAGTATTAAAATTGTAGATAATGGAATTGGCTTTAATAGTTCAAATTATCATGATGGCTTTTTAAAGGCTCATTCTACCAAAAAGCAAAATCTTGGAGGGAAAGGATTGGGACGTTTTACAATGCTTTCAGTCTTCAATTCT
>JBBIID010000386.1:329-3367 GCA_037446675.1 Paludibacter sp. | reverse complement strand
CGCACCTCTTTACATTGGGAATAAATGTTCCAACAATTGCACTTACTGTGGTTTCAGAGCAACAAACCAAAAAGCAATTCGGAAAACACTGAACGAAAGTGAAATAATTCAGGAGATAGAAGCGCTGGAAGAAAACGGACAGAAACGACTGATACTTGTTTACGGAGAACATGCCCAATACAGTCCTGAATATATTGCTGAAACGGTAAAAACTGCCTACAGCGTAAAAAAAGGAAACGGTGAAATTCGCCGTGTAAATATAAATGCCGCGCCAATGGAAATTGAAGGTTTCCGCACCGTAAAAGAATCCGGCATCGGGACTTTTCAGGTTTTTCAGGAAACATATCATCAGGAAGCTTATAAATCATATCATTTGAGTGGAAAAAAAACGGATTACAACTATCGGCTCACTTCGCTCGACCGAGCTCAGGAAGCCGGTTTGGACGATGTCGGAATTGGAGCACTGTTCGGACTTTACGACTGGCGTTTCGAAGTGCTGGGCTTAGTTCGTCACACCAACCATTTGGAAGCCTGCTATAATGTAGGTCCGCACACCATTTCATTTCCAAGGATAAAAGATGCTTCATCGTTGAATTTCGGAGACAAATACTTTGTTTCTGATGATGATTTTGCAAGACTAATTGCCATACTCCGATTGGCAGTTCCATACACAGGGCTGATTCTTACTGCCCGTGAACCCGAGAAACTGAGAAATGAAATTATTCAGTATGGAATTTCTCAAATCGATGGTGGTACAAAAATAGAACTGGGAAGTTACTCGAAAAACGAAGAAAACAACAATCTTGATAAAGGGCAATTTAAAATCAATGATGATCGCTCCTTAAGCGAGATTATTGATGAATTGCTGGAACAGGACATGATGCCTTCATTTTGCACCTCTTGTTATCGCAGAGGCCGAACCGGCGAACATTTTATGGAATTCTCGGTTCCGGGATTTATCAAACGGTTCTGTTCTCCAAACGCCATTCTGACATTGGCCGAATACATTGAAGATTACGCCAAAGAAAAAACAGCCATCAAAGGCTGGGAAGTGATTGAGAAAAATATCCTGAAACTCGACGACGAAAAAATGATTTTGTCTGTACGTGAGAAAATCAGCAAAATAAAAAATGGTCAACGGGATTTATATTACTAGTTGATAATTGATAGCTAATAGTTGAAAGTGACTCACTTTCAGTTTACAGTTATATTTAGAACTATTTTTAAAAAGAATATCGAATTACAAACATATGAGCAAAGGAAAAGACTTAAAACCACATATTGGCATATTTGGAAGACGGAACAATGGTAAAAGTTCTTTTATCAACCTTTTGGTTGGTCAGGATTTGGCGATCGTTTCCAACGAAGCAGGAACCACCACCGACCCAGTTAATAAATCGGTAGAGATATTTGGCATTGGTCCTGCCATAATTATCGATACTGCCGGAATTGATGATTCGGGAGAGTTAGGCGACAAAAGGGTAAAGAAAACGCTGGAAGTAATCCAAAAAGTGGATTGTGCTATTCTGTTGCTTGCGAATAATGAGTTTAAAGAATATGAACTGGATTTAATCAAACGTTTCAACCAGTTTGATATTCCGTTTCTTATTGTTCACAACAAATCGGATATTAAGACCATCAGCGAAACAACAATAGATACTATTAAATCAGCTACCTCTGCCGAAATTATGAATTTCAGCACAGTGAATCCGACAAACACTGACGACTTGATTGATTTGATAAAAAGAACGATTCCTCAAACTGCGTATCAGAAACCATCCTTGTTTGGCGATTTAGTAAAACCAAAAGATGTTGTTTTACTTATTACTCCGGTTGACAGTGAGGCTCCTGATGGCAGAATGATTTTGCCTCAAAACATGGCGATTCGGGACGTTTTGGACAATGACTGCATCTGTATCACCACAAAAGAAACTGAAATTGAAGATTTTCTGAAGCTGGGCATCAAACCTGCTTTGGCAGTTACAGATAGTCAAGCCTTTGGAATGGTTTCGAAACTAATACCTGAAGACGTTCCGTTGACAGGATTTAGCGTTATTTTCGCCAGACTGAAAGGCGATTTTGAGAAATATATGGAGGGCACTCCACATATTTCAAAATTAAATGAAGGTGATAAGGTGCTGATTTTGGAATCGTGCACCCACCAGGTGAGTTGTGATGACATCGGAAGATTTAAAATTCCAAACTGGATGAAAAAACATACAGGTAAAAATCTGGAATTTGATGTTGTATCCGGATTATCCGAAATAAAAGGAGAAATAAAAGATTACGCTTTAATTGTTCAGTGCGGGGGATGCATGGTCACACGCAAACAACTGCATAGCCGCCTTAAACCAGCCATAGACCTTGATATTCCGGTAACAAATTATGGTTTGTCAATTGCTTATATGCACGGAATTTTCGACAGAGTCACAGCTCCTTTCAGGAACAAAAACTAGAATCAAAACAAAGAATTATTCACAACAATTCAAATTTAATGTCAATCCACGATATTTTAAATAAACCAGAATTCTCCAAAAACGATATTATTAAACTTTTAAAACTGGAAGGCGAAGATGAAAAATTACTTTTCCGCCATTCAGCAAAAATAAAAGAAAAAAATATCGGGAACAAGGTGTATTTAAGAGGATTGATAGAAATGTCCAATGTTTGTGCAAAAGACTGTCTTTACTGCGGCATTCGCAAATCGAATCCGATCAACAACAGATATTCGCTGGAAGAAAACGAAGTTTTGAATGCAATAAAATTTGCTTACGACAATCGTTACGGCTCTGTTGCCATTCAGTCCGGTGAAATCAGCAGCACGGCATTTACCGAGAAAATAAATAATATCATTCAGGGTTCAAAAGAACTTTCGAATGGAGAAATCGGCATAACATTATCCTGTGGCGAACAAAGCGAGTCAACTTATCAGAAATGGTTCGACAGTGGAGCGCACCGCTATTTACTGCGGATTGAATCTTCAACAAAAGAACTTTACAACAAGATACATCCGACTGATGAAAATCATAATTTTGATG
>JBBIID010000386.1:0-319 GCA_037446675.1 Paludibacter sp. | reverse complement strand
AAGCACTCAAAGTTTTAAAGAAAATCGGTTATCAGGTTGGAACAGGTGTAATGATCGGACTTCCTTTTCAAACACTAGAGCATCTGGCCGACGATTTGCTTTTTATGAAGAATTCCGATATCGACATGTGTGGAATGGGTCCTTACATAGAACACAAAGACACTCCTCTTTACGAATTTAAGGATGGACTGCGACCTTTGAATGAACGATTCAGACTTACACTCAAAATGATAGCTATTTTGCGAATCATGATGCCGGATATCAACATTGCAGCTACGACCGCTTTGCAAACAATTGATAAAATAGGACGCGAAAAAGC
>JBBIID010000385.1:0-3371 GCA_037446675.1 Paludibacter sp. | reverse complement strand
CCATGACCGGACAGGATGCTGTGAACACCGCAAAAGAATTCAACGATCGTCTGGATTTCGATGGAGTTATCCTTACCAAACTCGATGGTGACACTCGTGGTGGTGCGGCTCTTTCGATTCGTTCGGTTGTAAACAAACCGATCAAATTTGTAGGTACAGGCGAAAAGATGGATGCGCTCGATGTATTCCACCCTGAACGTATGGCCGATCGTATTTTAGGAATGGGTGATATCGTATCGTTGGTAGAACGTGCTCAGGAACAATACGACGAAGAAGAAGCCCGTCGCTTGCAAAAGAAAATTGCCAAGAACCAATTTGATTTCAACGATTTCTTGTCTCAAATCGCTCAAATCAAAAAAATGGGAAATATCAAGGATTTGGCAGCCATGATTCCTGGAATGGGAAAAGCGTTGAAAGATGTTGACATTGACGATAACGCTTTCAAAGGAATTGAAGCGATTATCCATTCGATGACTCCATTCGAGCGTTCCAATCCTTCGTCGTTGAACGGAAGCCGAAAAAATCGCATTGCTAAAGGTAGTGGAACGACCATTGTGGAAGTTAACCGGTTGTTGAAACAATTTGACCAAACCAGTAAAATGATGAAGATGGCAACGGTTCAGCAAGGCAAACTTAAAATGGGAAAAAGAAGATAACATAAAGATGTGGTGATGTGGTAATTAAACAATTATAATATCACCACTTTTGTTATAAAATAATTCAATCAGCAAATTATCACATCAACATATTAATAAAATGTATCAAATAATCGATGGAAAAGCTATTTCGGAACAGGTAAAATCTGAAATTGCCGAGGAAGTAAAACAAATGGTGGCAGCAGGAAAACGTGCTCCACATTTGGCAGTAATAATTGTTGGTCACGATGGTGGAAGTGAAACTTATGTGGCTCACAAAGTAAAATCGTGCGAACAAGTTGGTTTTACATCTACCAAAATTGCATTTGAAGACAATATAACCGAAGCTGAATTACTTGCAAAAATCGATGAATTAAACAATGACAAAGGATTGGATGGATTTATCGTTCAATTGCCTCTGCCAAAACATATTTCTGAGCAAAAAGTGATTGAGGCGATTGATTATCGCAAAGACGTAGACGGATTTCATCCGGTGAATGTTGGTCGCATGTCTATCGGATTACCTTGTTATGTTTCTGCAACACCTTCGGGAATTATTGAATTACTGAGGCGTTATGAGATTCCAACTTCAGGCAAAAACTGTGTTGTAATTGGCAGAAGCAATATCGTAGGTAAACCAGTTGCTTCGTTAATGATGCAAAAAGGCTATCCTGGTGATGCTACAGTAACAGTTTGTCACAGTCGAACAAAAAATCTAAAAGAAATCTGTTTGCAGGCAGACATCATCATTGCTGCTCTTGGCATGCCGGAATTCCTTACTGGCGACATGGTGAAAGAAGGTGCTGCCATTATTGACGTTGGAACTACCAGAGTACCTTCAGACAAGACAAAAAGCGGTTTCCGTTTAAGTGGCGATGTAAAATTCGATGAAGTGGCTCCTAAATGTTCCTTCATCACTCCGGTCCCGGGTGGTGTTGGACCAATGACCATTGTTTCGTTATTAAAAAACACCTTACTCGCAGCTAAAGGCGAAATCTATTGATTTACAATTAATTTATTTATGATTTACAATTTAAATTCGACTTTAGAGTTTATCTAAAAATTGTAAATCGTAAATTGTAAATAAATCTATGTATTTATTCTACTGTCCCACCATATCAACCGCTACAGTTCTTTCCGAAGAAGAGTCGCAGCACGCTGTAAAAGTTTTGCGGTTGAGTGTTGCTGATGAGATCGAAATTGTTGACGGAGTGGGTGGTTATTACAAAGCTTCGATCACAAATCCACATCCTAAACACTGCCAATTCGAGGTAAAAGAAACCCTGAAAGAGTTTGGCAAGCGGGACTACAAACTTCACATTGCCATCGCTCCTACTAAAAATATTGAACGTCTCGAATGGTTTATCGAAAAAGCTACCGAAATAGGAATTGACGAAATTACTCCGATTATTTGTCGTTTCTCCGAGCGGAAAATTATCAAGGAAGAACGATTGGAAAAAATCATTGTTTCAGCTGCGAAACAATCCATAAAAGCTTATTTTCCAACATTAAATCCACTTTGCTCTTTCGATGAATTTCTAAAAAAATATCAGAGTTCGCAAAAGTTCATTGCTCATTGCTATAACGACGAAAAGGTATTGTTGAAAAATGCAATCGAAAAAGGTTCGGATGTGATTATTTTGATTGGACCTGAAGGAGATTTTAGTAAAGAAGAAGTAGAAAAAGCTATTTCGACAGGTTTCTCTCCTATTTCATTGGGTGAAAGTCGGTTAAGAACGGAAACAGCAGGATTAGCAGCTTGCCATACAGTTGCGATTATGAATCAATAGATCATCATACAAAATCCGATCAAAAAAGCCCTTGAGCCAATTCTGATCGGATTTTTAATATTTAATTTCTCTTTCTATCTCTTAGAGTATTGCTTCTCGTAATATTTTTGATAGTCACCATTAATAATATTATCCAACCACTCCTGATTTTCGAGATACCAATCTACTGTTTTTTCAAGTCCTTCTTCGAACTGAAGCGATGGTTTCCAACCTAATTCACGTTGAAGTTTTGAAGAATCGATAGCATAACGCAAATCGTGTCCGGCACGATCCTTTACGAATGTAATCAGTTTTTCAGATTCACCCGGCTCACGTCCGAGTTTTTCATCCATGATTTTACACAACTGACGAATCAAATCAATATTAGTCCATTCGTTATTGCCGCCGATATTATAAGTTTCACCTGAAACTCCATTGTGGAAAATAATATCGATTGCGCGAGCATGATCGTTTACCCAAAGCCAATCGCGCACATTCTCCCCTTTTCCGTAAATAGGAATAGGTTTATTATTTTTAATATTATTAATGGAAAGTGGAATTAATTTCTCAGGAAAATGATTTGCTCCATAATTATTCGAGCAATTCGAAATCACCACCGGCAAGCCATAAGTGTCGTGATAAGCACGAACAAAATGATCCGAAGACGCTTTACTCGCTGAATAAGGCGAATGTGGATCGTATTTACGATCTTCGGTGAAATAAGTTCCATCAAATTCCAAAGCGCCATATACCTCGTCAGTAGAAATATGGTAGAAACGTTTGCCTTCCATATTTCCTTTCCACGACTCTTTTGCAGAATTCAGCAAAATACAGGTTCCGAAAACATTGGTTCGGATAAACGAAAACGGATCGGTAATCGAACGATCGACATGCGATTCGGCCGCCAAATGCACCACACCATCGAATTGATAAGTTCTAAATAATTCTTTGATAAATTTTTCGTCAG
>JBBIID010000384.1:0-3375 GCA_037446675.1 Paludibacter sp. | reverse complement strand
TTGGACGAATGGTCGCAGCGACACACGCTGAATGCTTCTTTCGCTCCTGAAAGCGGACATTTTTCGTTTCCGCTTATAGGTGGAATGAATTTCAACATTTCATCCAACAGCGGACTTTCAAATTATGTGTATCCTCATAGCGGTGAACTGGTCACTTTTATGCATCCGAGCGTTGACGGACATGATTTTATTACAAGGCTAAATTCGAACACATTTCTTCGCCAAAACATGAAAATGAATTTATTATCGTTCGGATTTTACTCAAAAAACAGCTTTTGGTCTTTCGATTACAGCATAAAAGAACAAATGAACATTAACTTTCCGCTTGACCTGTTTCGAATGATAAAACTGGGATTTGAACATGAAACAAACCAATACGATTTGAAAAACATCAGCATGGATCAATCCAATATAGCCGAATATTCAATTGGTTATTCGCGGGATATTAATGAAAAATTACGGATTGGCGCAAATTTGAAGTTTTTGGTAGGACTATCGAGCGAGCAAATTAACTATAGTAAGTTTGACGTAACACTATCCAACGATAGATATGAAATTAATTCCACAGGCGAATTAAATATAATGTCCGATATTTTATCATTCCCGACCGATAGTAATACTAACATAGATTTATTTCATCCCATTATCAACCTTTCCAGTAAAGAACCAGCCGGAACTGGTGGCGCAATAGACTTGGGTATTACTTATAAACCGACTAAAAATTGGAATATTTCGGCTGCTATAAACGATTTGGGCATTCTTTTTTGGCGAGCACCAAAAATCAGTAAAGGCATTGCGAACAGTAATTTTGTATTTACAGGCTTTACGGTTATCGACAACGAAGAAAATAATATTGAAAAACAACTGGAACAGCTGGAACAGGATTTAAACAGTCTGATTTTGTTTAAAAAACAAGCGTCCAACGAAACGGGGATAAACACTTACACGCCAACCAATTTGAACATATCGGCAGAATATAGCCTTTTTGCAAATAAAGATCACGACATCAGATTTGGAGTGCTTTACAACAATTACCTTTCGGCAAGTTACACTTCCAATCAACTTATGGGGGCAGTTACGCTCAAACCATTATCGTGGTTAAGCGCATCAGCTTCCTACTCGGTAAATTTCAATAATTTTAATCGTTTTGGCTTGGCTTTCAACTTTTCACCCGAATGGCTGAATGTTTTTCTGGCTGCCGACATCTCTACGTTTAAAGTCAACAGTCAGCTTATTCCTCTTAACGATTTTGACCTAAACTTGCAAGCCGGAATTTCACTTTATCTGGGAGATTGATTAAGCTCAATAAAACAGCAAACAAACTGGTGAGCCGACGACAATCCGTTTTCCGGTGTCAACAAGCATTCCTGATTTCTTATTCCTTGCAAAAATAACGATGTTGTCAGTGGTTTGATTAGCCGCAAAAACATATTTCCCATCCGGAGAAATAGCAAAATTTCTGGGACCATCGCCTTCTGTTGAAATCTGCTGCACATATGTCAATTTACCATCCTTCCCTATCGAAAAACAAGTTATGTCGTTTGCTGTTCCTCTATTAGTGGCGTACAAAAACTTTTCATCGGGCGAAAGATGAATATCTGCTGCACGGTTTATAATGTCTTTCTTCACCGACAAAGTAGTTTCCTGAATCAAAGAAAGTTTTCCTTTATCAAAACCAAGCACCGAAACTGTACCGTCTATTTCCTGAACCAAATAAAGTCTTTTTCCGTTTTTCGTAAAAGTTGCATGTCGTGGCCCACTTCCCAATTTCGCTTTCAGAGTATCAAATGGAACAAGAATCTCTTTTTCTGCTTCTGAGTGATATTTATAAACCGTCAAGTTATCAGTTCCAAGATCGTTGACAACAATGTACTTTTTATCGGGCGAAGCAATAACCTGATGCACATGAGGAGCTTCCTGCCGCTCGGGATTAATACTTGTGCCGGAATGCTGGATCAATTGTTTCAGATCTGTCAACGAACCATCATTATTTATTCCGAATACAGATATGCTGCCGCCACCATAATTGGCTGTAAATACATGTTTTTCGGTCGATAAGATATAGCACGGTCCTTTACTGTTTGTCAGGGAAGCATTTATCGGAATCATTGTACCATCTTCTTTGTTGAACAAAAATGACCTTGCCGCACTTCCCTGATCGGTTTCACTTACCGAATAAACATATTTTCTGTCTTTACTAATGGATAGAAAACTTGGGTTGGTTATATCTTTTGTTACCGACTTTTTCACAAATTCGCCCTTGTTCATGTCAATTTCGTACGAATAAATGCCCTCGCTCTTCCCGTTGTTTGTATACGTCCCAATCAGCAAATTATATAGTTCCGTTGTTTGGGAATAAGCAAAATGGACAAACGATAAAAACAGAAAAAATGATATTATCTTTTTCATAACTTATTTTTTAATACTGTTCAAAAATAAGACTATTTTCTGAAAAATTAGTATTCATCACAATAAACAATGTAAACGAATACGACGTTTTAAATGAAAACAAAATAAAGTTATGGCGGAAAAACATGTAATAAAAACCGAATGGAAAGGAAATTTGGCTTTCGAAGCTGATGTGAACGGACACAAAGTAATAATGGATGCAACAGAAGAGGCCGGAGGCGAAAATTCAGGGCCAAGTCCTAAAAAACTGCAATTGGTTGCTTTAAGTGGTTGTACCGGAATGGATGTAGTGTCCATATTGAAGAAAATGCGTGTCGAAATAGAAAAATGTAACATTGAAGTACAGGGAGATGTAACGGAAGAACATCCAAAACAATACTCAAAAATGCACGTGATTTACGAATTCACAGGGAAAAATCTACCGTTGGATAAACTCGAAAAAGCGGTCGGTATGTCCGAAGAAAAATACTGCGGCGTGGGCGCGTTGTACAGAAAGGCAATTGAAGTTACGTCCGAGATCAGGATAGTTGAGTCTTAATGCATGAAAAATGATATGACAAGCAAGCATATTTTTTTCTAATGAATAAAATTGCTTGCTTTTTTCATATTTATTTCACAAGCTTGTTCCTGTGTATAAAAAACACTGTTACAAAGCGTATAAACACGATCAATCATATTCTAAACACTATTCATTCCTTCAATGTCAGCGCATTCAATTTGTTAACAAAATAGGAATCAGCGCATTTTTTTATTATATTTGTAAGGATTCGTTAATTACTTTCTATAGTACTAAATCCTGAAACTCTTATGAAACTAGTAATAATAGCAAACAGGCTACCACTCAAAATATCGTACAACGAAATAAATCTGATGGAATTTACCCGCAGCGAAGGCGGTTTAACCACCGGACTCGATTCGTTGGATATGGACATCGAAAAACATTGGGTCGGTTGGCCGGGCGCAGAT
>JBBIID010000383.1:0-3380 GCA_037446675.1 Paludibacter sp. | reverse complement strand
CAGTCATTGCAACCCGTACAATTTTCGGGGTTCAATATTTCCAAATGTAACCCTTTTTTGTCATTCACAAGTTTCATCACATTTTTGTTGCATTTTCGCAGGCAAGCTCCACATCTTGTACAACTGTTATCATCTATTTGAACTAACTTGTTGTGTTTGTGCTTTTTTCTATGTATGTGTTCGAGAAAGACCAGAAGAAGTATAACTAAGCCGATGTAAATAATAGCATTCATTTATCTATTTTTTTGTATGATGTAAAAAACGAAAAAAGTATTCTATTATAATAGACAACTGACAAAGCAAAATATTTTAGATAACCTGAAAAAATAATTTTGCAAATTATCAACATACATAAACGCAAAATGCCTCACTTTGAAATAGAGAGGCATTTACAACCTTAAAAAAAGTGTTTTTTAAATTTTTACTTCATTTACAAGAGGCTTGTGGTCTGCAAAATCCTGCACATTTTGCAGTGTTGTTTCTGCAATATTATAAAGTGCTTCTTCGGTAAAGAAAGCTTGATGAGAAGTTACGATTACATTATTGAACGAAAGCAAACGAGCCAGCGTGTCGTCATCAAGAATTCGGTTCGAACGGTCTTCGAAAAAGTACTCGCTTTCTTCTTCGTACACATCCAAACCAGCAAATCCCACTTTATGACTTTTTAATCCCTGTATCAAATCGTGAGTGTTAATTAGTTTTCCACGCCCGGTATTGATAATCATTACACCGTCTTTCATTTTTGCAATTGATTGCTCGTTGATAATGTACTCGGTGTCTTTGGTAAGTGGGCAATGAAGCGAAATGATGTCAGAATTATGATATATTTCGTTTAAGCTTACGTAACGAATACCTGCTTCATCTGCAAATTTTGTGTCGGGATAAAGGTCGTAAGCTAAGATATTCAGTCCCATTGCCTGAAGTATTTTAATCAGTATTTTGGCTATTTTCCCGGTTCCGATAATACCTGCGGTTTTTCCGGCCATATCGAATCCCAGTAAACCGTTCAACGCAAAATTGCCATCGCGAGTGCGATTGTAAGCTTTGTGGGTTTTGCGGTTGAGCGTAAGCATCAGTGCCAAGGTGTGTTCGGCAACTGCCTGTGGCGAATAAGCCGGTACACGTACTACTGTTATTTTGCCCTTTGCGGCTTCCAAATCGACATTGTTGTAACCGGCACATCGCAAAGCAATAAGTTTTACACCGTTTTCAATCAATTGCTCGATGACTTCAGCGTCAGCAATTGCGTTTACAAAAATGCACACCACATCCATGCCTTTTGTTAAAGATACGTTGTTGATACTAAGGTGCTCTTTGAAATAGCGGATGTTGAATCCAAAGTTCTTGTTTACTTTGTTGAAAGATACTTCATCGTAAGGTTTTGTGTCGAAAAATGCAATTTTTAAATTCATATAGTAATTTTTGTTTACACTATTCAACAATGTTTCAAATGAAAAGTTTGAACAATGCAAAGCAAAAATTTCGAAGCCGATTACTATTCAAAAATCAGTATCGAATGATATAGCCTCACATGAGTGGTTTTATTGAAATTAATCTTTCAATATTAATTCCCCGCAAAGGGATGGGAAGTGGTACGAGAAGCGGAAATTTTGGCGGCATGCCGTCTAATTTGGTTATTTCAACCATAGAAATGCCGGAGCGAACAATATCAAGAGTGTAAGCGGCAAGGTATGAAAGATCAATATCCAGCCGTTTTTGAAATGGACCGCGATCGGTCACTTTTACAATTACTTCCCGGTCATTTTTTGGATTTCTGACTTTCAAAATTGTTCCTAAAGGGTAGTTGCGATGAGCGCAAGTCATACTGTCAGGGTGGTATTTCCCACCATCAGAAGTATGTCTGCCTTTCAGTTTGCTGCTGTAGTAGGTCGCATATCCGCGCTCCTGAGCAAAGCAACAAAAGGTTATGGAAACAAAAATGAATATAAAGATTTTCCGAATCATTAATGGCACTAAATAGAATTATTGACAAATATCGGAAATAGAATTTATATTTAAATAAAAAGCGGATTGATTTTTTAATTCGATATGAATTTATTGGCTTTTTTTTGAATTTGAAACTTATCACTTATAAATTGCTGTCGATTGTTCGTTTCAACAAAAATTCGTAACTTTGTGCTTCTTAAAAATCAGCCTAAAATATGAGCCAAACCGAACAGCAATTTGATCAGGCAACTGCCATTTGTCGTGATATTTTTTTGAAAAAAATGAAGGATTATGGTTGCTCCTGGCGTATTTTACGTCCTCAATCGGTTACCGATCAGATATTTATTAAAGCCAATCGCATTCGCAGCATTGAAACAAAAGGTGTGACAAAAGTAGATGAAGGTATTCGTTCGGAATTGATTGCCATTGTAAATTATGGCATTATCGGGTTGATTCAGTTAGAACTTGGCTTTTCCGAAACGGATGATCTTTCGTATGAGAAAGGTGCAGAATTATATTCAAAATATCTTGCTGAGGCTAAAAAACTGATGATGGATAAAAATCACGATTACGATGAAGCGTGGCGCTCGATGCGTATGGAGTCGTATACTGATTTAATTCTTATGAAAATATACCGAACAAAGCAAATCGAAGATAATCAAGGAAAAACATTAATATCAGAAGGAATAGATGCCAACTATTTTGATATGATTAATTATTCTGTTTTTGGTTTGATAAAAATGGAGGAGCAAACTGCTACAGCTTGAATTTTGAATGATGAGCGTATGAAAATATGCAAAATGTAAGTGAACAACGTCATAAAATCCTTTTAAAATAAAGGAGATAAAACAATAAATCATGAACATAAATTACCGAAGAAGCAAACAAAGTGAGATAATAGATAAAGTGATAAACATATTATTGCCAATTATTCGTATACTATTAGGACTTGTTTTCGTTTTTTCGGGATTTGTGAAGGCAATTGATCCGCTGGGTTCCACTTATAAATTTGATGATTATTTTATTGCTTTCGGCGGATTTTTTGAGATTTTTACCAACATCTCTTTCCCGTTAGCCATTCTTCTTTCCACTCTCGAATTGGTTATTGGTTTGAGTTTACTTTTGAAGGTACATTTACGCTTAACCAACATTCTTGCATTTCTTTTTATGTTGGTAATGACACCGCTGACGCTTTACATTGCCATAAAAAGTAATTTGGTAACGGATTGTGGCTGCTTTGGCGATGCGTTGGTGATAAGTAATTGGGCTACCTTCTATAAAAATATAGTGCTGATTTTGATGGTGATTTTTTTGCTCGTTTTTCAAAAGCAAATTCATTCTATCTTTACCAAACTGGCTCAGCGGATTTTGTTTGTGCTGTTTATTTTAATAGGAGTAGGGCTGTCGGTTTACTGTTACCGTCATTTACCGCT
>JBBIID010000382.1:0-3393 GCA_037446675.1 Paludibacter sp. | reverse complement strand
TCTTGCGAACAACAGGAATGTAAAACAACACGAGTTGACGAGAAAAACCAAAGAAATAGCTTACCAACAAGCTCGACAGAACTTATTGCCCGACCTTAATGCTTCTGCTGATCATAACTGGAATTTTGGTCGTTCTTTGGCTGTGGATAACACTTACCATAACACCAATTCGTTTCAAACTTCATTCGGAATATCAAGTAGTTTGACTCTGTTCGATGGATTAAAGATGAAATATAATATCGATGCCCGGAAATCTGAAATGTATGCTTCAGAGTCGGATTTGGAAAAAACAAAACAGGATATTACTGTAAGTGTTGCCGCCGGATTTCTTCAAATACTACTGAATAAAGAATTGCTACAAATATCTAAAGATCAATTAGAACTTACAAACAACAGAATAGAGCAGCGCAAGGTGTTGGTTCAAAACGGAAAACTTGCCGAAGGAGAAATGTACGAACTTTACGCTCAAGAATCGAAAGAAGAATTAAATCGTACACAAGCAGAAAACACATTGAAACTTTCGTTGCTTGATTTAGCTCAAATTCTGGAACTCGACCATTTCGAAGATTTGGAAATTGTTACACCGGAAAGTTTATCCGATAATGAATTAACGTTACTTTCGGCTGATGCAGTATTTGAAAGCGCAGTTAGCCATCGTCCCGAAATTAAAGGCGCAGAATATAGATTGAAAAATAGCGAAACAAGCGTTTCAATAGCAAAATCAGACTTTTACCCTCGTTTGAGTTTTGGAGCTCAGTACGGAACTGGTTATTATAATTTAAGCGGTATTACAAACAAAAGTTTCGACGACCAAATAAATGAAAACATGAGCACAGTGTTAGGTTTCAACTTAAGAATACCTATATTCAATAAATTTGATGTCCGCAACCGTGTTCGCACAGCCAAAATTGGAGTTGAAAGCAGCAAATTGGAAATGGATAACGCAAAGCTGGAACTCAAAAAGAATATACAGCAAGCTTATTACAATGCCGTGTCGGCACAAAGTCGCTGGGAAGCAGCTAAAAAATCTGAAATTGCCAGTCGGGAAGCTTACCGATTTGCAAATCAGAAATATGAAGCCGGACGAGCTACTCTATATGAATTATATCAGGCAAAAAGTAATTTGACACAAGTGCTTTCGGAACAAGCGCAAGCCAAATACGAATATATTTTCAGGGTGAAGATTCTGGAATATTACAAATAAACAGAGAGAAACACACATTATTATTTACAGAAAAAAATGAATGCAGATAATATTAAATCGCAAATGCGAAAAGGTTATTTAGAATATTGCATTCTGCTTATTCTAAAGAAAAAACCGGCTTACACTTCGGATATCATTACCGAATTGAAAGATGCGAAGCTTATCGTGGTTGAAGGTACGTTGTATCCTTTACTTACACGATTGAAAAACGGCGGTTTGCTCGATTATCGGTGGGAAGAATCCACACAAGGACCGCCACGCAAATACTACGAAATGACATCCGATGGTCAATCATTTCTACAGGAACTCGAAAATGCATGGGACGAAATCAATCATGTGGTAAACAAAATAAAAGAAAGCTAAGTCTGAAAATTAGCTGATACAAAACAAATAAACTCTACAACATTTATAAATTATGAAAAAAACATTAACCGTTAATTTGAATAACATCGTTTTTCATATCGACGACGATGCTTATGACATGCTTCAGACTTATCTTTCCGAAATTGCCGATCATTTTCAGTCGGAAGATGAGCGCAAAGAGATTATGAATGACATTGAAGCCCGAATTGCAGAGCTGTTTACTGAAAAACTTCAAAAAAACAAAAATGTCATCAACCTCTCAGATGTTCAGGAAGTAATCGAAATAATGGGAAAACCAAGCCAGTATGCCGACGAAGATGAAGAACCTGAAAAGCCTAAATCGGAGAAGAAACACAAATCGCGTCGTTTTTATCGCGATCCCGAAAATGCAATTTTGGGAGGTATTGCAAGCGGATTGGCAGCCTATTTCGGTTGGGATGTGACGTTGATACGAATTTTACTCGTTGCATTGGTTTTTCTTGGTATGGGATCAATTATTCCGGTATATATAGTTGTATGGTTCGTTGCTCCACAGGCTCTTACGGCTTCGCAACGACTCGAAATGCAGGGCGAAGATGTAACCGTTGATAGCATAAAAGCGGAAATCAATAATGTGAAAAATTATGTAGGAAGCGATAAATTTAAACAATCAGCCTCTACTATTGGTGAGAAAATTCTAGATATTTTGAGGATATTCTTTAAAGTGATTTTTGGATTCGTTGGAGCAGTATTAGGACTTGTTGGAGTTATCCTGGTTGCTGTTTTATTTATTCTGCTTTTCTTTTTCATTTTCGAACCTACAGCTATAAGTGGTCTGGCACCGGAATTTATTTCAAGCTGGGGAGCTATTACTCCCGATAAAATGATTTTACTAATCATTTCTCTCATACTCGTTGTCGGCTGTCCTATTTTCCTGATTATTTACTGGGCCATTCAGCTCATTTCAGGTCGTAGAAACACTTCTCGCACAGCAAATTGGGTAGTATTAATTCTTTGGTTGGCAGGTATTTTTATGCTTTCGAGCATTGGGACTAAAACGTTGCTTCATTTTAAAGACATTAACGGACACCCGATAACATTCAACTGGAGTAATAATAATTCTCCCACAATGGATGAGGTAAGAAATTGTGAAGCATTCAACGAAATAGAGGTAATCGGAAATATTGACGTTGTTTTAGATCAGGATTCGCTACAAACAGTTACAATCTCAGCTCCGAACGATTGTTTGTCCAATGTAAAAACTGAAGTAAACAATGGCGTACTGAAGATTTACACGGAACAGATATTTCTAAACAAAGCTATAAAAGCACATATTTCGACAAAAGACCTTCAAAAAATAACGGCAAAAGGATTCTAATTTTACAGTACAAAATTTAAGTTTAGAGCTAATTGGAGCAAGTCAGGCCGATTTAATGTTACAAATCACGGATAAGCTTGACGTTAACATAAAAGGAGCGTCTAAGTTAGAAATGAAAGGATCTTGCGACACATTTAAAGCTCAAAGTTTAGGAGCAAGCGACATTATTGCGAATGAATTAATCGCAAAAAATGTAGAAATAAATGCTAGCGGAGCAAGTCATGCCAGAGTTTATGCTTCCGAAAATCTTGTAGCCTATGCAGCTGGAGCAAGCGATATAGAGTGTAGTGGAAATCCGAAATATGTAAAAAAATCCGATAGTATCGGATCCAGCATTCAGGTAATAAAATAATTATTTACACAGAATAAAAGACTAAAACTCCCGCAGGAAATTTAATTTCCTGCGGGAGTTTTTCAGTTATAGTTACTTAAAGCAGCCTATTTTTCACTATCAATTAATGCTATATAG
>JBBIID010000381.1:0-3402 GCA_037446675.1 Paludibacter sp. | reverse complement strand
GATGACTGAACATGTTGCACATGAATTTATTAAAGCGCAGAAAATACATCTCTGTCTATAAAATAAATTAAGAACTAAGATTGTTCATCTCTATGTGTTGAATTTCAAATTGTTTGTTGAAATTGTAATATTCAAAGGCTGAACAATAAATAGATAATGTATTTTTCTTAAAAAAATGTATGAATGAAAGTTTGTGTAAAAAAAATAATTTATCTTTGAGCAGAAATAGCAGAATTCTTTAAAACAAACTAACGAAAATCTTATGAAAGCACAAGACGACGATTTATTGGTATACGATGAAGATGATGCGGTAAAGTTCATTCTTAATTACATCCCAGCCGAATCTAAAGTAAAAATTACCGAAGATTTGGTTCAATATGTATTGGATGTAGTTTATGAGTATTATGATGAAAATGGCTTGATCGACGAAGATTCTACCGAAGAAGCCAGCATTGATGAAGAAGAAATGTTTAAATACATTCTTCGATGGTCCAAAAAAGACAAGATGGATCTTACGGAAGACGATATTCAACTTATCTTAGATGGTGAATTTGAATATGGGAAAACGCTCGGTATTTACACCGATCAGGAATAAAAGAAGGGTTAACTTGAAAATTTGGATGCTCAAGTTTTCAGAAGGAAATTGAAAACACCAATGCAAATTTTATTGCTTGGTGTTTTTTCGTCGTGTTTTTTCGCGGCTAATTATTCATAGTTTTATGTATTATATTTTTTACGGTTTTGTTTGGCTGATAACCTGGTTGCCTTTGCGGATTTTATATCTTTTGTCCGACATAATCTTTCCCGTAGTGTATTACATTGTCGGCTATAGAAAGGGTGTTGTACGATCGAATCTTACGAAATCTTTCCCGAATAAAAGTTCAAAAGAGCTTAAATCCATCGAACGAAAATTTTATCGTTTCTTCTGCGATTTGTTTGTCGAATCCTTGTACGAAATGCATATCTCAAAAAGAGAGATGCTGAAAAGGATGAGCTTTATCAACTCTGAAGCTGTCTTGGAACAATACGAAAAAGGGAAAAGTTGTTTGCTAATGACTTCACATTATGGAAATTGGGAGTGGGCTTCTGCATTTTCGTTGTTGCTGCCGGACGATAAACCCATGTATAGTGTCTACAAAAAGTTGAGAGACAAAAAGTTTGATACTCTGATGTACAATCTTAGGGAAAAAGGGAAAAGTAAAAATGTAGAGAAAAATGAACTCGTAAAAACGATGTTCCGTTTGAAAAAAGAGGGACGATTGGCCATGTTTGGTATGATATCGGATCAATCGCCGGCAAAAAATGCAATTGATTACTGGACTACTTTTCTGAATCAGGAAACTGCTGTTATTACCGGCACCGAAGTGTTGGCTCATAAGTTTGATTATCCGGTGTTTTATGGGGAGATAACCCGAATCAAAAGAGGATATTATAGCTGCAAGTTTATTCCTGTTTCTATGGAGCCAGCGGAAACAGCGCAAAACGAAATAACCGAAAAATATGCAAGGTTGTTGGAAAAAACCATTGAAGCAAATCCGGCATATTGGCTTTGGAGCCACAAGAGATGGAAGCATAAAAGAGAGCTAAAAACGAATTAAGAGAAAGAGAACTAAATGATTATATCAGTCGTCATTCTGAATTGGAACGGAGAGAAGTATTTACAGCAATTTTTACCATTATTGCTCAAATATACTCAGCGCCCAGATGTGGAAATTGTTGTTGCAGACAATGCTTCCACCGATAATTCGTTGGCTGTGCTTAAGAACAATTTCCCTTCAGTAAAAACGATTTTATTTGATGAAAATTATGGTTTTGCCGGAGGTTACAATAAAGCGCTGGAGCAAATTGAAGCCGATTATTTCGTCTTGTTAAATTCGGATGTGGAAGTGACAGCTCATTGGCTGGATCCGTTGGTGGAATTTATGGAAAATAATCAGGAAGTAGCCGCAATCCAACCTAAAATACTCTCGTATTTTAAACGAAAAAATTTTGAACATGCAGGAGCATCCGGCGGATTCATTGATAAATATGGTTTTCCTTTTTGTCGCGGTCGAGTTTTTGGAACAGCAGAATCGGATAAAAATCAATATGACGATATTACCGATATTTTCTGGGCAACCGGAGCGTGTATGATGGTAAGAGCGTCACTTTTCAAAAAAGTTGGTGGTTTGGACGATGAGTTTTTTGCTCACATGGAAGAAATAGATCTTTGCTGGCGTTTCAAAAGCCGAGGATATCGTGTTTGCTGCGTACCGCAAAGTGTTGTTTATCACATTGGTGGTGGAACGTTGAATGCCGAAAATCCGCATAAAACCTATCTGAATTTTAGGAATAATTTGCTGATGCTTTATAAAAATCTGCCAAATAATTTATTAGAATCCACATTGAGTTCAAAGTTGATTTTTGATTATGTGGCAGCTTTGCAATTCTTTCTGACCGGAAAATTCAAGAATGCGTACAGCATAATAAGAGCGAGAACCGATTTTCTTAAAATGAAGCCGGATTTTGAAGGCAAACGGAATGAAAATCTTCTTTACTCAACAAAAGATTCAATACCTGAAATATATCAGAGAAGCATTGTATACGATTATTATTTCAGAAGAAAAAAAACATATTCATTGCTTGACAAGGAGCAAAAAAAATAGGATCGATATCGATCCTATTTTTTTGAGTTTATTTATCCGCATCTTGAATATCCGCAGTTGTTGCATTTCAAACAACCTTCCTGATAAACCAATGCTTTCTGTCCGCATTCGGGACAAGGTTGCTCTTTTATTTGAGTTCCATCGGGAATGTATTTTTTCAAGGCTCGTTCCACACCTACTTTCCAGGTGTTGATGGATTCGTTGTCGAGTTGCAAACCGGAAACCAGTTTGATAACCTGATCGATTGGCATTCCGTAGCGAAGCACCCCTGATATTAATTTTGCATAATTCCAGAATTCCTTGTCAAATTTATGTGAAAGACCTTCGACAGTTGTTTTGTAGCCTCTTTTGTTCATAAACTGGAAGTCGTAGCGTTTTGCTCCGGTTTCGTCCACCGTTTTTATTATCTTACCTTCGTTTACTGTTTTGGGAAGTAATATTCCTTCCTCGTCATCAGCAAGACCGGTAAAGATTTCGTAAGGACGACCGTTGTATAATCCAACAAAAGCAATCCATTTGTCTTTTGCGTTTTGGAATCGTACTACGTCGCAATCGAGTGTTTTAGGGCGTACAACATGGTTTTCATCGTAGCAGAAACAGTTTTCTTTCTTCTCTTCTTTCTTTTCTTCTTCTTTTTTGTTGTCGACAGCAATCAATACACCGGCACGAGAACCATCGCGATACACGGTAACACCTTTACAGCCACAACGCCATGCTTCTTCGTATAAATGACCTACCAATTCTTCCGAAACATCGG
>JBBIID010000380.1:0-3402 GCA_037446675.1 Paludibacter sp. | reverse complement strand
TTAACTCATCCGATTTCTTTTTTAAGGTAACATTGAATTGCTCCGCTTGCGATAACTTTTCGTCGCTTAAATCATTGTATTGTTTTTCGAGCTTGCTGTAACTGTCTTTTTGAGTTGCAACAATATTATTCAGATTTGCAATTTCATTTTCTCGCAACGACAATGTGCTACACAAAGAATCGCGCTCGTCAATTACATTTAAAATAACTTTAGGAAGAAACAGTTTCTTTGCCGGTTTAGCTTCACCACATTTATAAATTGGTTTACAAGAAAAAAAGGCAATCGCCGACACCACTAAAATAACTAATCTGAATTTTCTCATATTCTGTTTTTTATTTCAACATTAATTTATTCATTTATCTCTCCCAAATAAAAACAGTTTGGTCGAAAGGTAAATCAGACACAAAGATAACAAAACTTTATACTTTGGATAAAAAAACGACAAATTCTTTTGGGCCGTGAGCCCCAAGAACCAAGGTTTTCTCAATGTCGGCAGTGCGACTTGGGCCTGTTATTGTTGTAATTGCAGAAGGTAAGTTTTCGCCGTATTTTAATTGAATAGCATTTAAGGCATCATCGACGTAATTAACGATTTGCTGAGCATGAGCTAACACCAAATGTACAGGTGGAAAAACATTCATTTGCCGACCAGATTCAGAAGCTGATGAAACTAAAACACTACCCGTTCTAGCCACGAGAAACTCACAACTGGTTAGTCCGGCCTTCATTTCCTGAAAGTGCTCTTCTTTATAGGTAAATTCAATTCCATGCGCACGCAATTTTGTTAAGATATTGGTATCTCTGCAAAACAGGTCGGAAATTTGTTTTTCAGAAAGATATTGTCCGATTTTCTCAAACGCATCGTTCTCGTTTTCACAAATTATGCACGAACCGTTTACTGCCTCAAGTTCATTTTTAAAGCAAGTAATTGCGTCAGGCAAAATGGGTTTATATACGGGAGTTGTTTCGTCGGTTGGGCTATTAACGAAAACAGGCCGCTTTTGTGAAGCGGCCGTAATTCGTTTTAATATTTCGTCTTTCGAAGATGATTGCATTAAAAATCAACTTTGTCGTTTTTTTCTTGTGCTTCCGGGAGTTCTTCCACTGTTGCATTTTGCGCCATCAATTCATCATTTCTCGATGTCCATGGTCTTTTTCCGAAAATTCTTTCTAAATCTTCGGAGAAAATAACTTCCTTTTCAATCAGCAATTCTGCCAATTTGTTATGACCTTCCGCATTATCTTTCAAAATCTTTTTAGCTCGTTCGTATTGTTCGGCAACAATTTCCTTCGCTTCAGAGTCAATCAATTCAGCCGTTTTTTCGCTGTATGGCTTTGTAAATCCATAATCAGAATTTCCACTTGAATCGTAATAACTCATGTTAGGCAGTTTGTCGCTCATGCCGAAGTAAGCCACCATTCCGTAAGCACGTTTTGTAACGCGTTCAAGATCGTTGATGGCTCCTGTAGATAATTGATTGAGGAACACTTCTTCCGCAGCACGACCACCCAGCGTTGCACACATTTCGTCCAACATATGTTCGCGGTTTGTAAGTTGTCTTTCTTCCGGCAAATACCACGCAGCTCCCAATGCTTCTCCACGAGGCACAATAGTCACTTTCACCAACGGATTTGCGTATTCTGTCATCCAACTGATGGTAGCATGTCCTGCTTCATGGTAAGCAATCGATTTCTTTTCGGCCACAGTCGTAATTTTCGTTTTCTTTTCCAAACCACCAATAATACGATCGACAGCATCAAGGAAATCTTGTTTTTCTACAAACGATTTATTTTTACGAGCAGCAATCAAAGCAGCTTCGTTACAAACATTTGCAATATCGGCACCAGAAAATCCCGGAGTTTGTTTTGCTAAAAAGTTTACATCTACTGTTTCGTTTATCTTAATCGGACGAAGATGCACATTAAAGATTTGTTTGCGTTCGTGTACATCCGGTAAATCTACATGTATCTGACGATCGAAACGCCCGGCTCTAAGCAATGCTTTATCAAGAATATCAGCTCTATTGGTAGCTGCAAGTATAATAACTCCGCTATTCGAGCCAAAACCATCCATTTCAGTCAAAAGCTGATTCAATGTGTTTTCGCGTTCATCGTTGCTTCCCATATTCGGGTTTTTACCACGCGCACGACCTACAGCATCAATTTCGTCGATAAATATGATACAGGGTGCTTTTTCCTTTGCCTGACGAAACAAATCGCGAACACGTGAGGCTCCTACCCCAACAAACATTTCAACAAAATCGGAACCTGACATAGAGAAAAACGGTACATCAGCTTCGCCTGCAACAGCTTTTGCCAACAATGTTTTTCCGGTTCCCGGAGGGCCTACAAGCAAAGCTCCTTTAGGAATTTTACCTCCCAATTCGGTATATTTCGAAGGGTTTTTAAGGAAAGCAACAATTTCTTCAATTTCTTGTTTGGCCTCCGCCAATCCTGCTACTTCTTTAAAAGTTACTTTATTGGTTGCATCGCCTTTATCGAACAATTGAGCTTTCGATTTTCCAACATTAAAAATTCCACCTCCGGCACCACCACCCATTTGTCCGGTCATTCTCCTGTTCATGAAAATGAAAAAGATAATCAAAATCAGAAACGGAAGTACGCTGTAAAGAAAAACATCGAGATAATTCCGGCTTTCTTTATACTCTACAATTCCTTTGAAAGAATATTGATCTTTGGCATTTTGAATAAATTTCGAAAACTCATCAACCGACGGAATTCTAACACTGATCATTCTGTCCTTTGCATAAGTATCTGACTGGCTTCCGAATACTTTCTTAACTGATTCTTTTGTAACCTGTGCTTCTACCGAATTTTTCGAAGAATATACGTCGATCTTCTCAACCATTCCGTTTTTCACATACTCTTCAAAAGTGGAAAAAGGGACATCTTTTGAAGGCACATTGTCTGCGAATAACCAGGAACCAACAAGAATTAAAATAATAATGCCATAAATCCAGGAAATATTAAATTTTGGAGATTTACCGCTTGGTTTTAGAGGGTTTTGATTTGGTGTTTTATTTTCCATTTAATTTCTAATTGATATTCTTATTGATCTTTTAATTATTTATGCAAGAAACACAACCATCTGTTTATTCAAAAAAACAATGTATCAAACAATTCATTATAACACATCTTCTAATTTTGTCAACTTAGCGTCGGACCATAAATGCTCTATATCGTAAAAAGCTCGGATATGTCTTTGAAAAACATGAACTATAATTTGTTCATAATCCATTGCTATCCATTCGCAATTTTCAAAACCATCGGTAGCAAAGGGCTTTTCATTAATTTTCTCCCTCACATAATCCTTAATGGAAATTCCAATAGAATTGACATGTACATTTGAGTCACCTTCGCATATAACAAAATAACTGCATG
>JBBIID010000379.1:0-3413 GCA_037446675.1 Paludibacter sp. | reverse complement strand
ACAAGCCGGACATTTATACTTTTTTCCTGTTGTTGTCGCTTCTTTTGTTTCGAGTTTCGATTTATCAATATAAGTCGGTGCATTTTTAGGTGAAAAACCTTTCTTCACACGTCGGTAATGTAAATAGGTAAGTGGATCTTTGCTATCGTCGATTACTTCGGCACGAATCATTTCTCCAATGAACATCAAATGCGTACCTACGTCAACAGTATTCACAACTTTACACTCAATAAAAGCAACGCATTCGTCGAGCACAACAGGAACACCGGTATCGCCATACAAAACTTGCGATCCTTCCATTTTGTCGATGTCTTTTCCTGTTTTATATCCAAATTTTCCAATAATTTCGGACGAAGCATCCTGTTGAAGAACCGAAACAGAAAATGCCCCGGTTTTTGAAATAAACTCCGAGGTCAAATTATCTTTATTGCAGCAGGCAGCAAAACAAGGCGGGTTAGATGTAAACTGAAACACCGTGTTAGAAACATAACCATTGCCTTTATCCCGGTTACCGGAACAAACTATATACAATCCGTATGAAATTTTGAACAGTGCTTCGTAATTAATCATAACTTTGTTTCGTTAAAAATTTAATTTATCCAAACAAAAAAACGTATCATGGAATTCACAAACGATAAGTTAATTCTCGCTTATTTCACGATCAATTTATAAATAAAAAAAACAATCTTTTCTCTATTTAAGCAATAAGAAATGTTGGATAAATATGCTACCAATGATTTTGGCAGCATTTTTTAAGAATGAAACAAAGTTACGATTTTTTTTTAATTTTATTATGTAATAAATATATTTTTATAAAAATTCCAAAAAGTTAATATTAAATTCACATTTCGTCAAGTCTCAGAGATTTTAGTTATGACAATTGCCACCACAACTGCATTCTTTTCCTTTAGCCTTTTCGAATGCTTCTTTTCCTTCATTCATCGAGAAATAAATTAGTCCGGCAGTACCAATAATATCGGCATAAGCAAAACCAGTAAACTCGTAGATAAAACTGGATAAAAGCAAAACGATAGACATATAAATGCAAACCAATGTGCAATTGGCATCCGAAATAATCGGTTGCGAATTCAGCTTTTGTCCTACTTTCTTTTTGGTTAAGTAAAGCCACGTCATAACAGCAATAGACAACAACGAAATAACAACACCCCAAAGTGTATTTTCAGGCTTATGCTGATTAATAATATTGAAAATCACACCTATGAGTAATCCCGCCGATAACAAATAAAATGCTGATCCGGTAATTCTCAGGGCATTTATTTCAAATTTACTTTTTGAACTCCCGGGATTTTGTCTGATACGCACTATCATTGCAGCAATACCAATACCGGACATCACCTCAATAAAGCTATCCACTCCAAATCCGAACAAGGTAAGCGTTTCGTCTTGATAACCAAGAAACATTGAAACCAAACCCTCAATGATATTATAGCCGATTGTAAACAGGCTCAGCACAAAAGCCTGATTATAAAACCGGGCTTCTGTATTTTCTAAACTTTTTTCCATGCTCCAAATTTAGCAATTAGAATGATGATACGGTTTATTTACTACATCTTTTAACTCACAACCACTACAACCATCACACTTTGATGATTTTTTTGATTTTACACTACGCAACACGCTTCTGAATGTATAAACCAATGCTACAAGCATTATGATTACAACAATTATATTTTGTAACATATATTTTTTAGTTTTTATATTATGTAAAAAGATTACCAACCTGATAAGTGACAAAAGCAGCAACCCACGCAATTGCAGTGGTGTAGAACATGCTAAATATGGCCCACTTCCAATTAGATTCCTTTTTAATGGCGGCAATCACAGCCACACAAGGAAAATAAATCAAAATAAACAACATAAATCCAAATGCGACCACCTGGGTAAATACTTTTTCACCCTTATGCACACCACTCGTATGCTTCTGTTGCTGAAGTTTCGAGATAAGACTTCCTGATGTTTCGTCAGCTTCCAAATCGGCCTGATAAAGTATTCCCATCGAACTAACCACAATTTCCTTCGCGGCAAGTCCGGTAATAATGCTGATACCTATCTTCCAATCGAAACCCAAAGGCAGGATGACCGGTTCGATAAAATGTCCTAATCGTCCGATGTAAGAACTCTCCTGATGTTCTGAAGCCTTTTGAAGTTCTAAATCGGCGATCTTACTTTCTTTTACATCTTCTTTTAAAGTTGAATTTTCGGACAATGAAGCAATTTGTGCATCAAAATCTTTGGAGTAATTCACATGTTGAGGATAATAGCTCAATCCCCAAATCAATATTGAAGCCACCATAATGATAGTTCCCATTTTGCGCAGATATTGCGAACCTTTGTACCACATATGCACCGATGTATTTCTAAATGTTGGCAAGCGGTAAGGCGGCAACTCCATTACAAAAGGAACATCTTGTTTTTTAAACACTGTATTTTTCAGAATTAATGCCACTACCACGGCAAGAGCAATTCCGATAAAATAAACGGAAAAAAGCACCAAGCCCTGATTTTTCTGGAAAAACGCTGAAATAATCAACACATAAACGGGCAAGCGGGCACTACATGACATAAAAGGCGAGATAAGCATAGTCATTATACGATCTTTCCTGTTTTCGAGGGTACGCGTGGCCATTACGGCAGGCACATTGCAACCGAATCCCATCAACAATGGGATAAATGATTTCCCATGCAGCCCTATTTTATGCATCAAACGATCCATTATAAACGAAACGCGAGCCATATATCCGGTATCTTCCATTAATGAAATAAAGAAAAATAGAATAAGAATGTTCGGCATAAAAATAATTACACCTCCTACTCCACCGATTATTCCATCAACAATCAAGTCGTGTAGCGCTCCTTCGGGCATTATGTTTCCTACTTGTTCGCCAATAAATCCAACTCCCGCATCAATCCAATCCATTGGAATACTGCCTATAGTGAATGTAGCTTGAAAAATGAGCCACATAATAGCAAAGAAAATCGGGAATCCCCATATTTTATGAGTCAGCAAATTATCAATCGTATTGCTGCGATTTGTTTTCTTCTTTGGATTATCGGTAAGTGTTTCGGCTAATGCCCCGGAAATAAATCCGTATTTTGTATCAGTAATAATCGTTTCCGATTTTTCACCATACTCCTTTTCCAGTTTTTCTATTTCAGTTTTTGCACGATCCATTATCTCCGTGTAATTTCCGCAATCTTTCAGGAGTTTGGCTGTTGCTTTGTCGTTTTCGAGCAATTTAATGGAAACATAACGGGAGGAGAAACGATCGGTTATTCCTTTATTTGGGACAATATGCGCTTGAATTTTCTTTATCGAATTTTCGATCATTGTGCCATAATTAATATGAATATGGCGTACGGTCGGATCTTTTTCCTCATACACTTCAATTATT
>JBBIID010000378.1:0-3449 GCA_037446675.1 Paludibacter sp. | reverse complement strand
TATTTATGCATTTCATTATTTGATTATTATCCAAAGTGAAAAGTTTTAAAAAAAAATCCTAAAAAAGTTTTGAATGGAATATAAAATCGTAAATTTGCGAACGGTTAGAAACATGTAAAGCAAAATAAATTCAAATGAATACTAAACTGCAGGAATTAACGGACAAGATTTTCCTTGAGGGCGTTGAGAAAGGAAATACCGAAGCAAAAGCGATTGTTACGAAAGCGGAACTTGAGGCGGCGGACATAATTGAAAAAGCAAAAACTGAGGCGGCAAAAATAATTGCTGATGCCGAATTAAAATCAAGCGAGCTAGCTAAAAATACACAATCAGAACTCAAGCTATTTGCTCAACAGTCTGTTAATGCGTTGAAAACCGAGATTGCCGATTTGCTTTGCGGAGCGATTGTTTCCGATTCGGTAAAGGCGGCTACTTCCGATAAAGCGTTTATGCAAAAAACAATTTTTACTTTGGTGCAGGAATGGGTGAAATCCGATTCACTTACTATCGAAGCTAAAGACGCTAAAGCACTTCAGGATTATTTCATGTCTAATGCAAAAGAATTGCTCAACAAAGGTGTGAAAATTTCGGAAGCGAACGGCATTAAAACTGATTTTGCAATTACATCGGAAAAAGGCGGTTACAAAATCACTTTTGGAGATGACGAGTTTATCGCTTATTTCAAAGAATTTTTACGTCCAAAGCTAATCGAAATGCTTTTCTAAAGACCTCAATTCCCTCCTGGGACTTAAATTGATATGAATTATTATTGTCTTATTGCAGGACTTCCTGATATACAACCGGAAGATAACAAAGCGGTTGCATCAATTCTTGAGCTTAAAAAGGATTTGATGGAACAGCTTTCGCATGATGATGCGGAACTGTTGAAGTTGCTCTTTGCCAGATTTGACAACGAAAACTGGTTGAAATTCCTCAAAAATAAAGATGCGGAACTAAACACATCCGGAAATCTGACCACTGATGATTTTGGACAATTGCTGACTTTGATGCAGGAAGTTGAAAATCCCAAAGACAAGCGGCTTCTACCTTATATAAGCGCCTTTTATTCGTCGTATATCGACGAAAATTTCTTGTCGGCTGGCATAAGTGCCGAGGATTATCTCTCGGGTTTGTATTACGAATATGCCATGGGGAGTAAAAACGAATTTCTGAAAAAATGGTTCGAATTCAATTTGAATATCAACAATATATTAACCGCTGTAGCATGTCGCAAGCATGGTTTTGATGTGAAATTGCTTGTGCTGGGAAACAATGAAGTGGCGCAAGCCATTCGTTCGAGCAATGCCCGCGATTTTGGTCTTGCCGGAATGTTTGAACAATTGGATGCTGTTTTGAGAGTTGCTGATGAGTCCGATTTGCTGGAGCGCGAGAAAAAGATTGATGCTTTGAAATGGAGTTGGCTGGAAGAAAACACATTCTTCAATTATTTCTCTATCGAAAAAGTGCTGGCTTTTGTTTTGAAAGTAGAAATAATTGAACGCTGGAAACTCCTTACTGTCGATAACGGAACTAAGATTTTCCATGGATTATTGGACGGTTTGAAAGCAGGAGTGAAGTTTGAAGAATAATGTCTTCGTTTAAAATAACGATTCGTTGAAATAGAAAAAAGTAAACATTTATATAGCCTTTTGTCAATTAAATGAAGCAATTGACTAAAGGGCATTCGAAAAAAATTATGTCAACAAAAGGAAAAGTAAAAGGGATTATTTCCAATCTGGTAACGGTGGAAGTAGATGGGCCTGTAGCTCAGAACGAAATTTGCTATATCGAATTGGGTTCTGTGAAATTGATGGCAGAGGTACTGAAAGTGACCGGAACTAATGCGTCTGTGCAGGTTTTCGAAAGCACTCGTGGACTTAAAGTCGGCAACGATGTTGAGTTTATGGGGCATTTGCTTGAAGTAACATTGGGTCCCGGACTGTTATCGCGTAACTACGATGGTTTGCAGAACGACCTCGACAAATTGACCGGTGTCTTTTTAAAACGTGGAGAATATAATTTCCCGTTGGATCAGGATGCGATTTGGAAATTTAAACCGATTGCCAATGTTGGCGATAAAGTTGAAGCTGCGTCGTGGCTTGGTGAGGTAGACGAAAACTTCCAACCTCATAAAATCATGGTGCCTTTTACTTTCGAAGGAGTTTATACGGTGAAAAGTGTTGTTCCCGAAGGTGAATATAAGATTTTTGATACGATAGCGGTGCTGATTGATGCGGACGGAAAAGAAATTGAAGTGAACATGGTTCAGAAATGGCCTGTGAAACGCGCTATCAATATTCATACTGAAAAACCACGTCCGTTCAAGTTGCTCGAAACCGGAGTTCGTGTAATTGATACGGCTAATCCGATTGTTGAAGGTGGAACAGGGTTTATTCCTGGTCCGTTTGGTACTGGAAAAACGGTGTTGCAACATGCTATTTCGAAACAAGCGGAAGCTGACATCGTAATTATTGCTGCTTGTGGCGAACGTGCCAACGAGGTGGTGGAAATTTTTGTGGAATTTCCAGAACTGAAAGATCCGCATACCGGTCGCCATTTGATGGAGCGTACTATTATTATTGCTAATACGTCGAACATGCCGGTTGCTTCGCGTGAAGCTTCAGTTTACACGGCGATGACTATTTCAGAGTATTATCGCGCTATGGGATTGAAAGTGTTGTTGATGGCAGATTCTACTTCACGTTGGGCGCAGGCGTTACGTGAAATGAGTAACCGTATGGAGGAATTACCCGGACAGGATGCGTTCCCGATGGATTTGTCGGCCATTATCGGATCGTTTTACAGCCGTGCCGGATATGTGCATTTGAAAAATGGAAAAACAGGTTCTATTACATTTATCGGAACGGTTTCGCCGGCTGGTGGTAACCTGAAAGAGCCGGTAACCGAAGGAACCAAGAAAGTGGCTCGTTGTTTCTTCGCGCTCGAACAAGCTCGTGCCGACCGTAAACGTTATCCTGCCGTGAACCCGATAGATAGTTATTCGAAATATATTGAATATCCTGAATTTGAAGAGTATATCACCGAAAGAATCTCGTCCGACTGGACTGGAAAAGTGAACGATATGAAGACGATTCTTCAACGTGGAAAAGAAATTCAGGAGCAAATTAATATTCTTGGGGACGATGGTGTTCCAGTAGAATATCACATTACTTTCTGGAAATCGGAAGTTATCGATTTCGTTATTTTGCAACAAGATGCTTTCGATGATATCGATGCCGTAACGCCGCTTGAGCGTCAGGAATTTATGCTTAATCTGGTGATGGATATTTGTAAATCCGAGTATTCATTCAAAGGTTTCATTGAAGTAATGGACTATTTTAAAGGAATTATAAATGTCTGTAAACAAATAAATTATTCCGAATATCAATCTGCTGATTTCGAAAAATATATTGCTCAGTTGAACTCCGTTTTGGATGAACGAAGAAAAT
>JBBIID010000377.1:0-3455 GCA_037446675.1 Paludibacter sp. | reverse complement strand
ATTCCAAAATCAGGTTTCCCATTTTATAGTTGGTAATTGTAAAATTTGAATTTAATTTGAGTATATTTGTACTTAAAATAAATAAACTTGTTTATCGACATATACAATCTTATAAATCATGAAACATTTTCCTCCATCCGAACTAATTATAAATAATGATGGAAGTATTTTCCATCTACATTTGAAACCCGAACAATTGGCTGATAATGTAATTTTGGTGGGCGACCCCGGACGTGTCGCATTGATTGCCGAGTATTTCGATTCGCAGGAATGCTCTGTTTCCAGTCGCGAATTCAACACCATAACCGGGATGTATAAAGGAAAACGAATTTCGGTAATATCAACAGGAATCGGAACCGATAACATCGACATTGTGATGAACGAGCTGGATGCTTTATCCAACATCGATTTTGAAACAAGAACCGAAAAAAGCGAATTTCGCCAACTATCGATAATACGAATCGGGACTTCCGGCGGTATGCAGCCCGATATTCCATTGGGAAGCTTTCTGATTTCGGAAAAATCGATCGGCTTTGATGGAATGCTCAACTTTTATGCTGGGCGCGATTCAGTAAGCGATCTGGAATTCGAAGAAGAACTGAAAAAACAATTAAACTGGAATCCGAAATTGGCATCGCCATATATTGTGAGTGCCGACAAAGATCTGGTTAAAAAAATAGGAAAGGATGATATGCTAAAAGGTGTAACCATCTCGGCAAATGGATTTTATGGTCCTCAGGGGAGAGTGCTACGTATTGATCTGGCAGACATGAATCTGAACGACAAAATAGAAAAGTTCAGATACAAAGATTACAAAATAACTAATTACGAAATGGAAGGTTCTGCCATTGCCGGACTTTCGGCACTGATGGGACACAAAGCAATGACAGTATGTTGCATCATTGCCAATCGCCGCGTGGAGGCTGCAAATACCGATTACAAACCGTATATTGAAAAATTGGTAACTACTGTTCTTGATAGAATCTAACGAGCAATGATTAAGGATAAAGCTTCATACCGATATTATGTGAAAAGAGATTTGGCTGCTTACGAACTGAAGCACCTGTCTCTTTACAATTATTTTTGGATGAGTTCGGTACGGTTTCAGCTTCGGTTGCGAAAAATAGAATATTTGTACAACGTAAAGAGAAAAAACATTTTTTCGAAGATTCAATTATTCATTTTACAAATTCTCAATCACAGGTTGGCAACGCGTTTAGGCTTTTCCATCCCCAAAAATGTATTTGGCCCGGGACTTTGTCTGGTTCATTATGGAACCATTGTGGTTAGTCACAAATGCAAGATCGGAGAAAATTGCAGAATTCACCCATCCACTTCTATCGGCGATTATAACGGAACTCCGGTTATCGGAAATAATGTTTATATTGGTCCGGGTGCAAAACTTTTCGGACCGATAAAAATTGGAAATAACGTTGCCATTGGAGCTAATGCGGTGGTGAATTGTGATATTCCGGACAATGTTACGGTTGGAGGAATTCCGGCAAAAGTAATTTCGCAAAAATCATCGCTCGAAAGCGGTGTATTTCCACAAAGTTTATTTGACTAAGAATGAATAATTTTACGATAGCGGCTATCTCAACAGCGCCCGGTTCAGGCGGAATTGCAGTAATAAGAGTCTCCGGAGAAGATGCTCTTACAATGTGCAACGATCTGTTTGTGCCATACAAAAAAAACAAACCCATTAATGAACAAGCACCACAAACGGTAAACTTCGGAAATATCGTAAACGAAAAAAACGAAATTATCGATGAAGTTCTTGTGAGTGTTTTTCATGCTCCTAATTCGTTTACCGGCGAAAATACGGTGGAAATTTCATGTCATGGTTCGCAATACATTCAGCAACAAATCCTTCATTTATTGCTAGATCGAGGATGTGAATTAGCCAAGCCTGGTGAATTTACCCAAAGAGCTTTCCTGAATGGAAAGATGGACTTGTCGCAAGCGGAAGCTGTTGCAGATTTAATTGCATCGACTTCGGCCGCTTCGCACCGGATGGCCATGAGCCAAATGCGTGGCGGATTTTCGAGCGAACTGCAGAACTTAAGAACCCAATTGCTCAACTTTGTTTCGTTGGTGGAACTCGAACTCGATTTTACTGAGGAAGATGTGGAATTTGCCAATCGTTCTCAACTAAAAGAATTAGCGACCAACATACAAATCACCATTTCTAAACTATCGGAAACTTTCCGCGTAGGAAATGCTCTAAAAAAAGGAATTCCGGTTGCGTTGGTGGGAGAAACGAATGTTGGGAAATCGACACTGCTAAATGTGCTGCTGAACGAAGAAAAAGCCATTGTTTCGGATATTCACGGGACAACACGGGACGTAATTGAAGATTCCATTCACATAAACGGCATCCACTTCCGGTTTATCGACACAGCAGGAATAAGAGATACGAAAGATAAAATCGAAAATATGGGTATCGAAAGAACCTATCAGAAAATAGAGCAAGCAAGCATCGTGCTTTGGATTTTAGATTGCACTCAACTAAGCGAGCACATGGAATGGCTCACAGAAAGAATCTCATCAAAATCCGCAGGAAAGAAAATTATTCTGGTCTTTAATAAAATTGATAAAATAGGAGAAGATGAACGTGTAGTTCTTTCTCAACTTTTTGAATATTTTAAAGGAGAGCGCATTTATATCTCGGCACGCGAAAAGATTAATACCGAGAAATTACAGGAAGCACTAGTGAAAGCCGCTCAATTGCCCGAAATTCATCCCGGCGATGTCGTAGTCAACAATATCAGACATTTTGAAGCGCTGCAACGTGCTCACACCTCTATTTGCAGAGTACTCGTTGGACTTGATGCCGAAATTTCCGGTGATTTTCTGTCGCAGGATATTCGGGAGTGCATGCATTATCTGGGTGAGATTACAGGGCAAATTACCAACGATGAGATACTTGGGAATATCTTTGGGAAATTTTGTATCGGAAAGTAGCTTCTCTTCTCAATTCTGCATATTTCACTTAAGAATAAAATGATTTATTAAACAAAATCATTTATTTTGTAGCTACGAATAATTGAAATTGTTTTATATAATAACGTGCGGAGAATAAATAAAATAACGGAATCAAACAAACTTGATTTTTATACAGCTAACATATCAAGTCATATTCAACTGCCGTATTTCGATGGTGGTGTAAAAGCAGGATTTCCAAGTCCGGCACAGGATTATATTGATCTGAAAATCGATTTAAACACTGAATTGATAAACAATCCATCAACCACATTTTATGCCCGTGTAAAAGGGACATCAATGCAGGATGCCGGAATAAGCGACGGCGATATTCTGATTATTGACAAGAGTCTGCAACCAAAAGACGGAGACACTGCCGTTTGCTTCATCGATGGAGAGTTTACGCTGAAATACATTCGTATTGAGCCTGAAGCCATCTTTCTTGTTCCTGCCAATCCCGAATTCAAGCCTAT
>JBBIID010000376.1:953-3475 GCA_037446675.1 Paludibacter sp. | reverse complement strand
TTGATATCCAACTAGACTTTTAAATACCGCACATTACAACCAAACCAAGGAGGTAGCAATGTGGCGATATGTTAGACTAACATATGGCTCGATATTGCTTGATGTAGAAAGGCTTTCTGGAACAAGAATTTTAATTACGCTAAAACCAAGAGTTATCCTATTCAAGGACTCGAAAAAAAAGGTAACTATCCCGCAGGGAGCTATCCTTGTTCCAGTAAGACTAGCCCGAGTAACAAAAAAAGCAAAAAATCCTTTCCGCTATCAAATTTATTCTCATGGAATTTATGAGGCAATCCGTGGTCGAGTTCATACGATTTTGGGATATGGTACGCGAGGCAAGACAGGAGAACTTCAAGAAATCGATGCAGCAATCGAAACTGTAAATGATATAATTTCAATCTTAGTTCGCTACACCACGCTTTCTCCAACAGAAAAACGCAAACTTAGTCAAATGCTAATTGAGATAACTTCGGAACTCAAAAGAAAACGAAATGAAGCTAAAAAAGAAGCGCGTGAATTTATTCTTTCGAACGAAAAACACAACAGAAGTTATTATACAGGTTTTCTTGGCCCGGTAAATATTAATGAAAAAACAAATATCTTTGTAAATCTTCGTTGCCTGCAACTATTTGATAAAGAATTTGTTTTGTATAGCGGTGCTGGAATTACCCGCTCGTCGGTTGCCAGAAAAGAATGGGAAGAAACCGACAATAAAATGCTGACAATGATGAATGTAATGAAATGACTTCTGTATAAGAATCATTAAATCGTAAATCTAAAATCGTAAATTAAAGATGAACCATTTCCGACAAGGAATAAAAAATATACCCGAAATTTGCGCCCGTCATGGTGTGAAAAAAGTAATTATCGCACCGGGATCGCGCAATGCACCGCTGATATTTGCTTTTACCGCTCAACCCGAATTGGAATGTTTAAGTATTACTGACGAGCGTTCGGCAGCTTATTTTGCATTAGGAATTTCCCAACATAGCGGTGAACCTGTAGCGTTGGTTTGCACTTCCGGAACGGCTGTTTTGAATTTTGCTCCTGCCATTTCGGAAGCGTATTATCAGAATATTCCGTTGTTGGTGTTTACTGCCGACCGTCCGGCTGAAATGATCGATCAGGCGGATGGACAAACCCTTCGTCAAGAAAGTATTTACGCCAATTATATAAAAGCCGGGTTCAATTTACCGGTTGAAACAACTTCGGATGCCGATCTTCATTTTTGCGACCGACAGGTTTCGCAGGCGATTGACACAGCTATGTCGTATCCTCAGGGTCCGGTGCAGATAAACGTTCCGCTACGTGAACCGATTTACACGGCCGTTCCTGAAAACCACAGCCAACCGAAGATTATAAAAACGTTGGCTGTGGAAGCCAGTTTGAGTAGCGACAGCCTCGAAAAGTTGCAAAACTCATGGTTGAAATATCAACGAAAACTGATTGTTTTCGGGGTTTTTTCTAAAAATGAAAAACTGAATGCCTTGGCGCAAAAGTTAGCTTTGGAAACCGATGTGGTTGTGTTGGCGGAAAATTTGTCGAATATATCAGGCAAAAATATCATCACTCAGCCCGAATCGTTGTTTTCACGCATTAATTCGAAAGAAAGTAATGATGCATTTGCACCTGATTTATTGATAACCATCGGCCATTCGGTCATCTGCAAACAGTTGAAAATTTTCCTTCGTGAGAAGGGGGCAATCGAACAGTGGCAAATCGAATCAACGATGCCTTATGTTGATACTTATAAAAGTCTGACAACAATAGTTCCCGGAAAAGCAACGAATGTTTTGTCGGAAATGTCTTTTGGAAAAGTGGAAAGCAATTTCTCCAAAATATATGCTGACGAAATGTCTCAGGTTGCAATGCTGCACGAAGCTTTCGTTAATAATGCTCCGCTCTCGGATATGAGTGTGACCACCGAACTTTTATCAAAACTTCCGTCAGGAACGGTTTTGCAATTGGCAAACAGCACTTCGGTGCGTTGGACACAGCTTTATCCGGCACGACTGGATCTTACTTATGTTTGCAACCGTGGAACTTCGGGTATCGATGGGAGTCTTTCCACAGCAGCAGGGTATGCTTATAGTTCCAAACAACCGACTGTTTTTTTTACAGGTGATTTGTCGTTTATTTACGACTCTAATGGATTGTGGAATAATTATATTGGCGATAATCTGAAAATTATCGTGCTGAATAATAACGGTGGAAATATCTTCCGTTTTATTGGCGATAAAGAATTGATGAAAAATAGTCTCGATTTTTTTACGACACCGCATCATGTTCTGATAAAACCATTGGTTGAAGCATACGGATTGGATTACTTATCTTGCTCAGAAACTTCTGAATTGGAAAAACGAATAGAACAATTACTAAATTCAGAAAAAGCGACTGTACTCGAAGTGTTTACTGACAGCGATTTAAATACAGAAAATTATAAAGGATATTTTAAAAATATAAAGAAATGAGAAAGTGGACAACCATTAAAGAATTCGAAGAAATTAAGTTTGAATATTCCG
>JBBIID010000376.1:0-943 GCA_037446675.1 Paludibacter sp. | reverse complement strand
TAGCAAAAATTACGATAAATCGACCAAGATATCGCAATGCTTTTACGCCTGATACTGTGATTGAAATGATGCAGGCAATGACTTTTTGTCGTGATAGTCAGGATATAGCAACAGTTATACTTACCGGTGAAGGTGATAAAGCTTTTTGTTCGGGTGGAGATATTAATGTAAAACAAACCGGTGGATACATCGGGAAAGATGGAATTCCGCGTTTGAATGTACTCGATTTGCAGAAAATGATTCGCAGCATTCCAAAACCTGTAGTTGCTATGGTAAATGGTTTTGCCATTGGTGGTGGACATGTATTGCATGTTGTTTGTGATTTGTCCATTGCTTCGGAGAATGCGATTTTTGGACAAACTGGACCAAAAGTGGGAAGTTTCGATGCGGGATTTGGTTCGTCATATCTGGCTCGCGTGGTAGGGCAGAAAAAAGCCCGTGAAATATGGTTTCTTTGTCGTCAGTATTCTGCTGCCGAAGCCTTGGAAATGGGATTGGTCAATACGGTAGTCCCTTTCGATCAGTTGGAAGATGAAACAGTAAAATGGTGTCAGGAAATGATGCAACACAGTCCGTTGGCATTACGCATGATAAAAGCCGGACTTAATGCCGAACTTGATGGACAAGCCGGAATTCAGGAATTAGCAGGAAATGCTACTATGCTTTATTATATGACGGAAGAAGCACACGAAGGAAAAAATGCTTTCCTCGAAAAACGCAAACCGGATTTTGGAAAATATCCGAAATTGCCGTAAAAAATAGTTTATGTAAGAAAAGCCTCATAAGTGTTTGAACTTATGAGGCTTTTTTGTGAATTTTCCAGAATCTAGGACAAATAAAAAATAATTGAAGTAATTAAATTCTATTATTTAAATACTCTTTTGATTTTTTGCTTACATTCAGATTTAACAACTAATGGGACAGTTTCTATCATAACATTACT
>JBBIID010000375.1:0-3491 GCA_037446675.1 Paludibacter sp. | reverse complement strand
AGCGCACCTGCTTTGGGAGCAGGGGGTCGTGGGTTCGAATCCCGCTACCCCGACACAGAAAAAAGACTTATCGTTTATTCGATAGGTCTTTTTTGTTTATAGCTAATTTGAATAAAATTGATTCCGACTTTTGGATCTCGCTAGCCGATACGAAATTTGATGTATTAAAAAATCAGCTTTGTATAGGGTGCAGATATTGAGTTCTTTTTTGTAATTTTGGAAAATATAAAATTTTAAAATGTAAAAAACGCTCTAAATTGCTTATAAAGATATGTTCAAGTTGTTTAAAAATATAGACCGAAAAAATTACCGCCCTATTCTGGGAGGACTTGATATTTTCAAATTTATTGGTCCGGGTTTGCTCGTTACTGTCGGTTTTATCGACCCCGGAAACTGGGCTTCGAATCTTGCTGCCGGAGCCGATTTTGGCTATGCCTTATTGTGGATGGTTACCTTGTCGACTATTATGCTTATTCTTCTGCAACATAATGTTGCGCACCTTGGAATTGCAACCGGATTATGTTTATCCGAAGCTACAGCCATTCATTTGAAACCCAAATATTCAAAATTTCTGCTAACTACTGCCATGATGGCTTCGGTTTCAACGTCGTTAGCTGAGATTTTAGGAGGTGCTATAGCTTTAGAAATGCTATTTAATATTCCCGTGAAAGCAGGGGCGCTGCTTGTTACGATTTTTGTTCTCATTATGTTGCTTACTAATTCCTATCGACTCATCGAAAAATGGATTATCGCATTTGTTTCAGTTATTGGGTTATCATTTTTGTACGAATTATCGTTGGTGCAAATCGATTGGAATAGTGCCATAACCGGTTGGGTGACACCATCGTTTCCTCATGGCTCAATGCTAGTGATTATGAGTGTACTTGGTGCTGTGGTAATGCCTCACAATCTGTTTCTTCACTCCGAAATTATTCAGAGTCGGCAATGGAATTTGCAGGACGATAAAGTTATTAAGAAGCAACTTCGGTACGAATTTATGGATACATTTGTATCGATGCTTATTGGTTGGGCGATAAATAGTGCTATGATTTTACTAGCTGCTGCAACATTTTTCAAAACTCAAACTCCGGTTTCGGAGCTTCAACAGGCGGAACATTTGCTGACTCCTTTGTTGGGAAATAATGCTGCAATCGTTTTTGCCGTAGCGCTTTTGTTTGCCGGAGTGGCTTCCACGATCACCTCTGGAATGGCGGCCGGAACTATTTTCGCAGGAATGTATAAAGAACCTTACGATATTAAGGACAATCACTCGAGAGTAGGAGTAATGATTTCGTTATTTGTTGCTTTTGGAATTATTTTGTTGATATCCAATCCGTTTCAAGGGTTGATAATTTCTCAGATGATCTTGAGCATTCAGTTACCTTTTACAATATTTCTTCAGGTATATCTGACTTCTTCTGAAAAAGTGATGGGAAAATATAAAAACACGAAATTTTCGAAAATTCTGCTTTATTCCTTAGGAATGATTGTAGCTGTGTTGAATGTCGCTTTGTTTATTAGCATGTTTGTGGCTTAGAAAAAAACTATTCTTTCCAGTTTTTCAATTCGTTGTACAAGCGCTGAATAGGCAGTCCCATTACGTTGAAATAAGAACCTTCGATGGATTCTACTCCGATAAAACCAATCCATTCCTGAACGCCGTAACTTCCGGCTTTGTCGTAGGGTTGGTAGTTTTCGAGATAGTATTCTATTTCTTCGTCATTCAGTTTTGCAATACTCTTCGTTTTTTCGATGTGCTGATGCAAACACCGGTAATCACCTGATGTTTTTTGCCGGATAGAGCATTCAGCATAGTTTTGGCTTCCTGTTTGTTAGTCGGTTTGCCAAACACTTTGCCTTCGTGCCACACTATGGTGTCGGCAGTTATCAGCATGGTATTTTCTTCCATTAAAGTATTAAATGCATTTGCTTTTTTCTCTGCCAGATAAGTAGGAATATCTACGCCGACAATCCAGGCAGGGTAAGTTTCTTCCACATCTATCACTTTTACCTCAAAAGGAATGTTTAATCCTTTCAACAACTCCTGACGACGAGGAGATTGAGAGGCAAGTATTATTTTGTAATTGTTTAAATTCAAAAGCATTTTATTCATTGATTAATGAAGATGTTTTATTTTACAATAAATAAATTAAAAAGGCTTATACCATAGGTTTTGGCTTGCAAATAGTAAAAAATGAAGCTGTATAGCACGCCTATCAGCATAACGACTTTGCTTAAGTTCGAAGCGTTTTTATAATCGACCGAATTTTTAGCAGTGAAAATGAAATAACCCAAAATCAGCAAAGGCAAAATTAAGCCAAAACCGATGTAGCGAATTGATAATGTTCCTTCGAAGTTGATAAATAGTCTGTCGAAAATTAAGAGCAACGAAATGGTGAGCAAAATCAAAAAATAAAGTATAAGCTTTGTTTTTTTTATTCCTAACTTGATCACAATGGTACGGCATTCCATTTCGCGATCTCCTTTTTCGTCCTGAATGTCTTTTATAATTTCGCGTATTAAAGTGGTAATGAAAGCGAAAATGGCAAAACCACCTATCCAACCATATATTTGCGACGGAATAGGTGTTTCGTATATTAAACTTCCGTATGATTTGGAAAGAAAAGACAATTGAGAAATGCCAACCACAAGAATGGAGAGTGCAGAAATAAAGGCAACAACCAAATTGCCAGTTAAAAACTGTCGCTTGTAACTGGCTGAATAAAACCAAAGTAAACCAGGAACCATGATAAAAATGAACCCAAGTGAAATGCTTCGGGCAAAATAAGCAAGTAACAATCCGCACAACACTCCGGCTCCGGTCATTATTTGGTGCATGAGCATGGCAGAATGCCTGCTGAAGTATTTCCCTACAATTTGTTTATCGGGTTTGTTTATGGCATCAATTTTTATGTCGAAATAATCATTCAAAACATATCCTGCCGCTGCGATAAATACCGAAGCCATAATTAACAATAGTAACATATTTTCAGTTGTGGAGTCGAAGCCGTAAGTTTGTAAAATTGGCGACAACACCACTTCGCTCATTAAATATTGAATCAGAGCGATGAATAGCAGGTTTTGAATTCGTATAAGGCGGAAAAAAGCGGACATTTATTTTATCTTTTATGTCGTTGGTGAATATCTTGGCTTAGTATTTTATATATTTTCTTCAAATCGCGCCTGTTTTTCAGCATTCTCAGATGTTTGGAGATAATTTTATCGTCGAAACGCACTGCGGGTCCGGTTTGAGCTTTGTAAGGAACAACCGATTGTACTTTTTCGGCCGTTTCCATAATCAAAGGTTGAATAAGTTCGAAGCCAACTCCTATATCTTCGAGTATTTGCGACGAAATGTCGTACATGTAGTTGGTAAAATTGCAGGCAAAAACAGCTGCGAGATGCAGCTTTTTTCGCTGTTCCGACGAAATCAAATAGGTTTTCGATCCGAGTAGTTCAGCTAAGTCGAGCAATTTTTGCTGTACATCGGT
>JBBIID010000374.1:1588-3496 GCA_037446675.1 Paludibacter sp. | reverse complement strand
CAGGAATACATTTCCCGCAAAAAAACGCAGGAAGAAATGCAGGAGGCCTTACTGCAATCTGAAATGAAGTTTTTATACGCAAAAAAAATACTGCAGGAGAAATTCGGAAAATCAACGGCAGACACTGATAATGAACTTGCCGATAAAACAATCGCGGTTGCAGAAAAAAGAATAAAATCTGAGAAAGAACTTGACAAGATTCTAAAAGAAAGGCCTCAAGAAGATCCGGAAGAAGATCCGGAATGGGAGAAGCTGGCTAAAGGGACTGAAATACAATTGTCAGCAAACGAATCCCTCTATGCTTCCGGATTAATTTCTCATCAGGTATACCTCCGTAGAAAAAAAGAGCTTGAAGATAAAGCCAGGAAAGAAAAAGAGGAAAAAGATAAAGAGTCTGCAGAAAAAGAAATGCAACTAAAGGAAATGGTATTAGGAGGTATATCCTCTTTATCGAATTCAGCTGTTTCTATTCTTAAAGCTGGTCAGGCCAAAGAGGAAAAAGCTATTGAAGAAAAATATAAATATAAACTAATACTTGCAGAAGGTGATAATGAAGCTACTGCAGCACTCGAGGAGCAAAAAGAAGCAGAATTGCTAGCTGTTAAAAAGAAATATGCTGACAAAGCATTTGCCTTTCAGATATTATCCATTACTGCAGAAACTGCTGTTGCCGCAATGCGGGCCTATTCCGCAGCTCTACAGATGGGATTACCTGGGATTCCTCTTGCTCCAATTATGGCCGGGGTGGCAATTGCTGCAGGAGCCGCACAAATTGCAGTGGCAAACCAACAACGCGAACAGGCTGCTCAAATGTGGGAAGGTGGTTATACCGGTGACGGGGGAAAATATGAGCCTAAAAAACTTATACAAACCCACGGAGGCGAGTTTGTAGCTAACAAGCGTACAGTGCAACTCTTACGACCGATGTTCGATGTGATAGATTATGCTCAGAAAACAGGAAACCTAACAGCGCTTACAGGTCCGGAAATGACTGCCGCTGTTTCAGGCAATGTGTATCGATCACCGGCTATTTATAACGAGCCGGCTGCTCAATCTAGCCAGGACGCATCCACTACGCCGGACATTCTCCGTGCGTTAGCAGAAAACACGCGAATCATGGCAAAACTTAATGACAGATTGAATCGGCCAATTGAATCAAATGTCTCAATCACCGGAGAAAAGGGATTGGAGAAACAACTTAATACCTATGATCAACTTATAAAAAATGCGACACGATGACTGAGCTGTATATTGATGAGCAACTAGTTGCTATCCCACCCGATGCAAACTTTACAATCAAAGAGCACAATCCTCTTATTACAAAAAATGGATCATTCTCTCTTGATATTACTCTTTCTCTTTCTGAGAGAAATAATTCTATCATTTACAAACATTTAGAGAGGCTACATAATAACACAACTTTCAATCCGAGAAAAGCTGTGCTTATATCTGATAATCGTGTTATAGTTAATGGATCTGAAGCCATTGTAAATAATACGAATGAAAAAGTTACAATACAATTACTGTCTGGAAACTCTGAATTAAATTATTTTATTGGATCTGATTTATACATTTCTGATCTTGACTTAGGTACGGAACAAGAGCTCTCTGATTCTTATATGAATTCTGTAGTAGATAAAAAATATCCGGCATCTAGTTTTGCTCCTGCAAGGGTAAAGGTCGATGCTGAGATATTGAATAATTTTACTGAAACACCCATTGAATCAGGATGGTATTACTCATTTACAAACAAAGCATTACAGCCTTATTTAGTTGGTATGCTGGAAAAAGTAATCAAAGCCCTTGGATATACCATCATCTATAATCAATTGTTGGATGATGACTTCCTTTGCCGGTTGTTTTTTTTAAGTAATGTCAAAAGTTTAGAGTACAACAAACATCTGCCAG
>JBBIID010000374.1:0-1498 GCA_037446675.1 Paludibacter sp. | reverse complement strand
AGGATGGACGGCAAAAGAATTTTTAGAAGAATGCGAAACCTATTTTAATGTAGTTTTTGATATAAACTCATCTGATAAAACAGTACGTATTTTAAGAAGTCAGGGCATTAATCCCATTGGGACATTCGAGATTGATAATATATTGGATGAATATACGCGTGAAATTTCTCAAGATAATGAATTGAGTTATCAAAATGTTCAATATGATTTTAGCGGGTCCACATACTACAAGTATGCCGACATCGAAGATAATGTTCTAAAGCAAGCTGTTATTACTACATTCCCTGATTATATCAGTTTAGCTTCTTTCGTGAAGGTGGATAGTTCCTATATGATCCCTCCAACTGAAGCGAGTAAGTATTTCAAAACTCTCAACATGTTCTATGTTCAGTTTTCAGACACATATTATATTGTTGACAAATACAGTTACAATACTTCAGGCCCTGGCGAAACTTCTTCCGGATCCTGGTATTATTTGAGACCGGTTCATTGTTTCCGGAAAATTTCAAATAATACAGATTCTTCTGTTTTGAAATTAAAATTCATTCCGGCTCAACCTTTTTTTAAGGCTGTTTCAGGGTCACTCGTTAGCGTAAATGTTATTCCTTACCAGTCCGAAAAAGTTGAAGAGACGGAAGAGGAAACAGACCTTAAACTACTTATAGAGAATGGACTTAAAGACTTAAACAGTAATCAAAAAAAAGTTTGTTTAGCAATATACACCGGTGGTAGTGACGGATTAATAAAAGCGTCAGCTGCTCAAATGGATTATGTACACGAGACTGTATATTCCTTGGAAGTTATATATCCGGCTGGTGATTCTAAAACACTCCGTTTATCTGGGATAAATGGACTTCATAAAAAATACTATCAAGCGAATAGCAGGTATGATTTCACAAAAGAATATACAATAAAGTTCATATCAGATAATATTCCGGATGTTCGTGCAGATTTCCTTTTTCAAAATAAACTGTTTGCCTGCAAAGAGCTTGAATATTCAATTACAAATAATGGTATTGGATCAATTATTACAGGAATATTCGTTCCTATAATTGTTTGAGTTTTTAAAATAAAAAAAGGGGAGTGTGAAGTATTCTCCCCTTTTGTAAAAAAATTTTACTTTAAAACTTATAAGTTTATAGACAAAAGTTCTTGTCCTAGTTTATGTAAGGCTGATTCTAATTTTTGAGCTTGTTCAGGTCTAGGATTTCTTAGTCCTGAAGCATAATGCCATAATTGTTTTTGATTTATACCTGTAATACGTTCTAAACCTGATTTAGTAAAAATCCCGGAATAAAACTCTAACAATGATTTAACGTCCATTCTAAATGAGATCTCATATTCTCCTTTTAGTTCTTCAGGAATTTCAAAACCATAATCTTTACATGTTTGAATATAATCTTCAATAGCCAGATACATATTTTCCTTTACTTCGTCAAATGTACTGCCTGTAACAACAACACCATCAATAGCATCCAGGTAGGCAGAAAAGTTTTTA
>JBBIID010000373.1:0-3572 GCA_037446675.1 Paludibacter sp. | reverse complement strand
CGGATTGGTTCCGTAAGTTATCATTGGTTGAATATCTGCCGATTCGTAAACGAATTCCTTGTCAAATTTAGCACCTTCATCCGATTTCAACGTTTTCCAATAAGCCAATTTCTCATCCCATTCTTCGCCTTTAGGAGCAAATTCACGACCTTCGACATAAGCAAAAGTTGTTTCGTCCGGTGCAATCATTCCACCACGTGCGCCCATCTCGATCGAAAGATTACAAACGGTCATTCTTTCTTCCATCGACATGTTACGAATAGCTTCACCTGCATATTCCACAAAATAGCCGGTAGCTCCGCCTGTCGTTTGTTTCGAAATCATATAAAGTGCTAAATCCTTTGCGGTCACACCTTCGTTCAATTTTCCGTTGAAAGTGATACGCATTGTTTTAGGACGCGATTGCAAAATACACTGAGTTGCCAATACCATTTCCACTTCGCTGGTACCAATACCAAACGCAATTGCTCCAAATGCACCGTGAGTAGAAGTATGGCTATCACCGCACACAATGGTCATTCCGGGTTGGGTAAATCCGTTTTCAGGGCCAATAATATGAACCACTCCGTTTTTCTGGTGTCCCAATGGGAAAAACAGTGGCATATTGAAATCAGCAGCATTTTTAGCAAAAGTATCCAACTGATTACGTGAAATCGGATCTTTTACAGGTTGATCCTGATTAATTGTTGGCGTATTGTGATCCGCAGTCATCGTTGTTTTTTCAGGGCGGAACACTTTCAACCCACGTGCACGAAGTCCATTGAATGCCTGAGGACTTGTTACTTCGTGGCAGAAATGACGGTCGATATACAATTGAGTCGGACCGTTTTCAACAGCAGACACCACATGGGCATCCCAAATCTTATCAAATAATGTTTTTGACATATTATAATTCAATTTTTAATTTTCAATTAAATGATATCGAAATTATTTTACGAATTGATTAATCGCACTTATATATGCTTCAACAGAAGCGGCTACAATGTCGGTATTCGCTCCAAATCCGTAATAAACTATTCCTTCGTGTTCTACCTGCATATGCACTTTGCCCACATCATCACTACCTCTGTTGATCGCTTGAATAGTGAATTCCTGCAAAGACATTTGACGTTTGATAATTTGTTTCAATGCTTTAATAGCAGCATCAACAGGACCGTTGCCGGAAGCAGCAGCTTCAAATTTTTCGTTGGCAATCACCAATCCGATGCTTGCAACAGCTTTTACCCCAACACCAGAAGTCACCTGTAAATAATCAAGTTTAATACGTTGTTTCTGGCTTCTTTCCTGACCTGCAAGAACTAAAACATCATCATCATTAATATCTTTTTTCTTATCGGCCAATTTAAGGAATGCTTCGTAAATTTCATCCAATTTTCCATTTTCTACTTCAACGCCCAACACGCTTAAACGGTGTTTCAACGCGGCACGACCACTGCGAGCAGTAAGAACAATCGAGTTTTTATCGATACCCACATCGGTAGGATCCATAATTTCGTAGCTTTCGCGATTTTTCAACACACCGTCCTGATGAATACCGGAAGAGTGAGCAAAAGCATTGCGTCCAACAACTGCCTTGTTTGGTTGAACAGGCATATTCATCAAACTGGAAACCAAACGACTGGTAGAATAAATTTTATGAGTATTGATTTGCGTATCAATATTCAACCCTTTATGACATTTCAGGATCATGGCAATTTCTTCGAGAGAAGTATTTCCCGCGCGTTCGCCAATTCCATTCATGGTAACTTCCACCTGACGTGCTCCGTTCATAACGCCTGAAATAGTATTGGCGGTTGCCATTCCCAAATCGTTGTGACAGTGAGTTGAGATAATCGCATTGTGAACTCCTTTTACATTATCCATAAGGAATTTGATTTTTTCACCAAACTCCCAAGGCAAGCAATAACCTGTTGTATCAGGTATATTTACTACGGTTGCACCAGCTTTGATTACTGCTTCGACAACACGGGCAAGATAAACATTATCGGTACGACCGGCATCTTCGCAATAAAATTCCACATCTTCCACGTGTTTTTTAGCGTATTTTACGGCCGAAACGGCACGCTCTAAAATTTCTTCCTGGGTCGAATTGAATTTATACTTAATATGAAACTCGGAAGTACCAATTCCGGTATGAATGCGTTTGTTCTTTGCATATTGAAGAGCTTCGGCTGCCACATCGATATCTTTCTGAACTCCGCGTGTTAACGCACATATCGTAGGCCATGTAACGGCTTTTGAGATTTCAACAACCGAATTAAAGTCGCCCGGACTTGAGATCGGGAAACCCGCCTCAATTACATCTACGCCTAAAGTCTCCAACGCTTTAGCCACTTGAATTTTTTCAATGGTATTCAACTGACAGCCAGGAACCTGTTCGCCATCGCGTAATGTTGTGTCGAAAACAAATAATCTATCCATATTCTTCTATTTAAACTTTCTTTTTCTTTCAAAAAAGCTGATTGATTACTAAAAAAAGAACCTTTCGCACCGAAGTGAGAAAGGTTCTATATATTTTTTATTGTACAACTACATACACACCAAACTCACTTCTACTTGTTTTGCAAGAGAATAATAATACCGAGTAGGAGAATATGTAAGTAATTATTGTTCATTCTGTTTTTCAAATTCGGTGCAAAGATAAATCATTTTTTGATATCAACAAATACAAAGTGAAAATATTTTGATTATTTTTCTTACAATTCAAAATAAAAAGGAGATATAAATTTCATTGTTTTAATAAAAATCCATTAAATCCTATTTTCTATCACTTGGCTTTTGATATTCCTAAACAATACAAAACGGATAAATGTTCAAAAGCAACGGTCAAAAAATAATATTAGAAGTATCAATCGTCAATTCTCCAAATTCAATCATCGCATTAAAAAGACAAATTTTTTCAATGTTATTTATTGAATCGACTTTAATATCCTGTTCTTCAATCATTCCATTATCAACAAGTTCAGCTCTATTTGTACCATAAATCAATGGAATTTTTGGAGTAACCCACTTTTTGCCATCGAACAATGCGACATTGCAATACGATGCATCTGTCAACAATCCATTTTTTACGAGCAAAATATCGTCACAGTCACCCTTTTGCGAAAAAGCTTCGTCGTAAGCCGTTCGATCTTCAAATTTATACGGAGCGCTTGTAATATTCGTTTCTACAAGTTTCAGCGATTTAATCTCTCGGCGAACGTAAGCAGCAAACTCAGCAGAAATCACATCGTTATCGTAAACGATTCTGATTTTATACGTTCCATCTGCCGGCAAAAGCAATTCACTCAAAACGCTGAAAACATTCATCGGTTCTTCTTCAGGAAAAAATTCCCGAAATGTTTTATTCACGCGCTCTTGATGATATTTCAAGCGAAAGAATTTCCCATCTTTCAATTTTATGGACTCAACGAAACGGCACATATACTTTTTGAATTAATTCTTCATATTCTTTTTCTAATTCACTTTGCGAAGTAATTCCGCCTCCACTTTTAAAAATCAATTGATCACCATTTTGTTCAATGAATCTTATCATGACAGCCGAATCCAGATTTTGACCGTCAAACCATCCA
>JBBIID010000372.1:0-3590 GCA_037446675.1 Paludibacter sp. | reverse complement strand
AAACTCTAGGAGAAATATACGCTTCTCAAAATTGTTATGATAAAGCTATTAAAATATATCAAAAAATTGTTCTTGCAGAGCCAAATAATGTATCAGCTATCAAGAGATTAAAAGAATTATTAGAAGAATTTAATAAAATTAATATTCGATCAAATAAACAATACTTCAAAGAAGAAACAGTTCAGGATATCCCTGATAAAGATAAAATAGATCAGAAATTAAATGAAAGAAAAAAAATAAAATCAGACACTATGCAAAAATGTTCTTAAATCTACATATTCCGGCAAATTCAACTTCTTTTTCAAACGCACACGAGCTGTCTGAATAGTAGCAGGCATAACATTAAAAAGCCGGGCAATTTGTTTGGTGTCAATATTCAATTTGATACACACACAGTGCTTTATATCATTTTCGGATAAATCCGGAGCAAAAATTCGAAGATTGGATATAAAATCGGGATGCAACCGATCAAAATACTCGTTGAACAATTCCCAATCGTTTTCATCTTTCGAATAATCTTCAAGAACTTTGATAACTTTTTTGAAATCCGATTTTCGATAACTAATATTAAGCAACAATGTATCTATTTCAGCTTTTACAGTTTTAATTACCTCTTTTCTTTTATTAGCATATAAAGTGTCCGAAGCTATTCTACTCATCAGTTTTTCACGATCCATCTCCTCGGTTATATCAACCACAAAAAGCTGCAAATAGGAGTTACCATCTATAAGACAAGAAACAATTCTCAGATCAACATATCTATGCTGGTTGTTTATCGCGGCGGTCCGAATTGTGACTTGGTATATTGTGGTTTGTTTCTTGATCTCCAATCTTATTTTTCTCAACAAAGCTCCTATATGACTTCTATCATCCGGATGTATCAGAGTAAGAGGTGTAAGTGTCTCTAAGTCATCTGGAGTTTGTAAGCCACACATACTTAAAAGCGCACGATTAGCATATATAGGTTTAAAACCAACCATTAAATATATTCCTATAGGTGAATTGTCGACTATCAAACGCAACTTTTCTTCCTCGAGTGTTACCTGATTCCGAAGTTTATAAAGATCCGAAAAATCATGCATTACACCGAAGAGAACGGACTCATTCGAATCTGTTTTAATGCCAATAGAAATTTTGACGGTTTTCACAAGTCCTTTTGCATCATAAACGCGAATTGTTTCTATATGAGTAGATTTTTTGTTAATTATTTCTGCCATCAGTTGTTTTACTTTTAGCAAATCATCTACATGAACGTACTTATAAATATCAATAATTCCATGCGTATCGTTTGGTGCTGGCAATTCGAGAATTTTATATATTCCTTGCGAGCAATAAAAATCTTCTGTGTTGACATGATAGAAAAAATGTCCTAAATTAGCTGTATCTTCAGCGTCCGACAAAAGAGTCCGATTCAGTTCGAGATCTCGTTTTAGTATATGTTGCTCTGTTATATCTCGTATAAAAATGAGTAATCGTCCATTTTGTTTAGTTTCATTTTGGACAGGGATATACGTTACTTGTATTTTTCTTTTAAGTGAGTATATTTTCAATTCAATTATCTCTTCGAAAGTAGTACCGGTGCCTGCATATTTAATAATATTCTCTATATTTAGCCACGGCATTCGCTGAGACTTCAACTCGCTGACAAATTTGCCTACAAACGATTTTATTTTGACACCTATTGTATTCTCAAAATTTGAATTTACTTCAAGCAATAAAATACCATCACTCGAATTTTCGAATATATCTCTGAAATTTTTTTCCTTAATTTTTAATTGTACTTCAGTATCAATAAGTTCATCCAATCTGTTCTTACTTTCAGTAATTTCTGATAAATATCCATTATAATGTGTAATTTCACCTTTATCATTACGTATAAAATAAGTAAAATCAGACATCCATACATAATAACCATCTTTATGCAACACCCTGTATTCCTGCTTGAAGGTATCTACACCATTCATAACAAATCTTTCAATTTCAGTAAACACTCGCTCAAGATCATCTGGATGAAATATACTCTGAATTGGAATTTTCCCACTCACGAAATCATTAGCATCATAACCAAGTAGTTTTTTTACATTTGAGGATATATACTGAGCAGGCCAGTCGTCCTCGAACAAAACTTTATAGGCAATATTAGGACCATCAATAAAAAGCTTCAGTTCTTCTTTATATGGATTATAAGCAGCGTCAATTATCTGATAAATAAACAACAGCAAAAAGATTTCGCCATTATATTCAATTTGTTTACAGTTAAATTCCACTTCAGAAACAGTTCCATTCTTCGCAATCATTGCTTCAAAGAAAATCCCAGGATGGTGATTAACATAGCGAGACGATTTCTTTATCATATCTTCTACTGACATGGTAGGCAATAAATCAGATATTTTAATTTTTTGCAGCTCCTGTGAATTATACCCAAAGGTTTTACAAAATCTATCGTTTGCAAAAAATATATTTGAATTATTAATATTAATTGCCAGTATTGAGTCACTTATATTATTCGTAATGTCATGAAGAAATTCTATGGTTTGAATATAAGGCATAATACCAGATTTCTTGTGTTTAAGCGCTGAAACTACTTCATCAAAGTCCTGATTACTATCTGTATTAAGCGTATTTTTATCTGAGAGTTTGGCGTTTTTCGACTCAACATGCAAAACATTAGTGAAGCTACCGTAAATACGGTTAACTTTTCCATCCACATCTATCAGAGGTTGAAGAGTGTAATTAAATTCTCCTATATCTCCATCGGAAGATTCGATGAACATTTTTTCCGACACGCATTTTTGTAACAGATTTAATATATATTTATATCCAAAAAATGGAAGCACCTCCTGTATCGTTTTCCCCACACAAAACTCACGCGACAGGCCAATATTTTTCTCAAACACCGGGTTTATATCTTCTACAAAAAAATCTGTTTCATGTACAACATTTAGTACAAAGCTGTTTATAGGTGAGCTATGAAACATGTTTTTCAATCTATCTTCAAGTATTTTACACTTACTTTGAATGTTTCTGAATTCAGTAATATCTCGCCCTACAAATAACAAAACCTCTTCATTATCATAAACTATTGTGTGTATGCTAAACACTAAATAAAGAATCTTTTTGCTTTGCGAAACGAATCTTACCTGAAACTCATCGACTTCTTTATCTGCATCTTTATTCTTAATAACCAGTCCTAATTGTTCTTTATCAGATTCATGTATCCAATTAAAAACATCGGAGTTCATTAGATCCGCATCATCTTCAATACAAAGAAGTTTGCGTGCCGAAGCATTTAAATATCTAATATCACTACCATCGAGCATGATGACGAAATTCGGCAACAATTCGAAGAAATTTCGCATTATGCCAACTTTTTCTCTCTCTAATCTTCCTACAATCTCTTTTAATTCTCTCTCGATACGACTGTAATCATCATGGAAATTTACAAATTCATACATAATCTGTATAATAAAAACTAATTAACGAATAACACCTATATATAAAACTACACCTGAAAAAACTTATGACTAGCCTAAAAAACGCTTCAGTTTTTTTCGACAAAAAAGAAACTCCGCATCAAAGCTAACCTTGAT
>JBBIID010000371.1:1628-3591 GCA_037446675.1 Paludibacter sp. | reverse complement strand
TATGGGGTTAGCAGATTTTTATCCCATTTTACTACATAAACCGTATAACCATTTCTTGTTAGTTCTTTTAATACCGGAATAACATAAGGCATTAATTCTGAATATAAATACAATATATTTTTATTCATAATCTATTAAACTATAGTTTTAAAGTAATCAATTGTTTGCTTTAAACCGATTTCAAGTTTAATATTAGGCTGCCAACCTGATAATTTATCATTTGCCAATTTAATATTAGGTTTCCGCTGTCTAGGATCGTCCATTGGAAGTGGCATAAAAACTATCTTCGACGCTGAATTCGTTAAGCGAATGATCATTTCAGCCAATTCTATCATGGTAAACTCTGTTGGGTTACCAATATTGACCGGACCAATAAAAGAATCGGTAGTAGCCATCATTCTCATCATGCCTTCAATCAAATCATCAACATACTGAAAACTTCGGGTTTGCGTTCCATCTCCATAAATGGTTATATTCTCACCTCTTAGAGCCTGTACAATAAAATTTGATACTACCCTTCCGTCATTAGGGTTCATATTAGGTCCGTATGTATTAAAAATGCGAATAATTTTTATTTTTACATTGTTTTGTCTGTGATAATCCATGCATAGTGTTTCGGCGGCACGTTTTCCTTCATCGTAACATGAACGAATACCAATTGGATTTACATGTCCCCAGTAAGATTCTACCTGAGGGTGAATTTCAGGATCACCATATACTTCACTGGTAGAAGCTTGTAAAATTTTTGCATTTAATCTCTTTGCTAAACCTAACATGTTCATCGTTCCATATATGGAGGTTTTAAATGTCTGGATCGGATCGTGTTGATAATGAATAGGAGATGCTGGGCACGCAAGATTATATATTTCATCAACCTCTGCAAAATAAGGTTGTGTAACATCGTGTCTTACTAATTCAAAATTAGGTTGTCCGATAAGATTCCAAACATTTAATTTGCTCCCAGTAAAATAATTATCAAGACACTAATCTTTCGCATAAGTGAGAACCTATAAAGCCAGCTCCTCCTGTAACTAAAATTTTCTTCATTATTTATTTTGTTTTTCAATTCATATTTTCATGTTAAAAAAAAACTATTTTCAAACTTTGCCCACGTTAGACATTATCTATTTAATCGCTTTTTTATCTCTAATATAGACTCGTATCTTTAATTTTAATGTCATAAATATTTACATTTGCGTGTTAATCTCTTCTGATGATAATTTAATATGCAAAATGAATATTCTCAGTTAACCTTACTTCTCCTTTTTTTATATTTCCACTATAATTTATAAAATTTATTTTTTAGTTTTATTATTCCTCTTTTATATCTATTGAGTCTCTCTATCCAAACATCTGGAGAAAAAACAATTTTTACTGTTGAAATTATGGGATTATTCACTTTCATCTTTTCGTTGACTATATATTTAAGCATCGAAAATTTTGCTTTCCCTTGAAAGTGTAATCCCATAAATCGGATGTATTCTCCAGTCTCAATTCTTTCTGAATAAGGCAGATTATTTTTCCATATGATTTTTTTTAAACCATTCTTCATAAGATAGCCATCGGAACAGCTTATATTCTGATCAAATGTACATTCATTGTTGATATCAGTCAACTCCACTATTTTTACAGGTCTGTGTATTGTGTATAAATCAAAGGCGGTCATGTCACAATTTCCTCCTGGTCTGCCTTGTTCAATAAAAGTACATTGATATGTATTATATAACATTTTCAGAAAAAAATCAGATGTATATAATTCAGTCATAAAATCGCAAAAGCGATTAAGACTAGACTCATTAAATAGTGTAAAGCATGGTACGAACTGACATGTAGTAAAATCAAATTCTGAATATTGTTTGAAAGTATTATTTACATTACAATACAGCAATGTATCTGAATCACAATACAAAAATTTATCTATTCTTTGTTTGTTTATAAAATCACTAATAATGAACCATCTTTG
>JBBIID010000371.1:0-1618 GCA_037446675.1 Paludibacter sp. | reverse complement strand
AAACAAAACAACTCATAATTATACAAATTTGACGACATGTGTTTATAAATCTTTTCAAACTCATTTGCACTTATCATATAATCATTAATATAAAAATGATCAGCATATTTGATGTTTTGATTCGAATCATCACCTAGCAAGTAGATTTTAATATCTGGATTGAATAAACGGGCTTGCTTTATAGAATAATCCAAATAAAAATTATGTCCTTTGTGAACATAAATAATGGATATTTCACTACTATCTGAGATATTATCAGTACTTTTTTTCATTTCTCAAAATTTACTGAATCAAGATTTTTTATCGTAAAATTTTTGTAATGCAGTTGATAGAGCCTCAACATACCCTTTCCCGAACTCCATATCAGGTTCCATATAATTGCCTTCACCCCATTCATTCCATGACTTCAATAATACAATCTGATAATCTTTCGGTTTCTTATCAACAATATTCAATGTTTTTGTAACTAATTCTTGAAATAATTGTGGTTTGCTATTTTTTAAAATTATAGCATTTGCGCCTGAACGCGGAGAATGATCCCAGTTAGGGGCAATAACAGGGATGGAATCAAGGAGTCCATCTTTTTCTTCTGTTACCATGTATTTGATTGCTTTTTTGTAATCAAATGCAGTTGGTAAAGAAAATATTTTCCTTCGTAATAAATGGAAAACTTTTGTGATTTTAGGAAGTTCATGATGAATATTAAACACATCATCATTATAAATAGCATTGCAGCCAATAGAAAGTATCTCATTTTTCTTGCGATTATCTGCAGTTTTCCCAACAAAATAAAAGTCACACAATTCATTTTCTTTTGCCAAATTTCTCCAAACGTCTATAAAAGATTTTATTTCAGGAGAATCTAAAGGGTTGAAAATAATGAAGAATAATCGATTGTCAATTTTTATATATCTATTATCCCTAAATGCAGGAAGCATATCATAAAAATGCTTCTCATAGTCTTTTTCTCCTCGATATTTTTGTTCTATCAGCAATTTATCAGACCCTTTTCCACCCCAATCTTTTTTGTACCACGAATGGTTTGCCCAACCAAGGCAGAAAGGGAAATCGGGCTTTCCCGACTTTAATACCTCATTAAATGGTTGTTCCAATAATCGTTTGTCACCTCCGAACCAATAATGCCAATAACAGAATCCATCAACACCATACTTTCTGGCCATTTCAGCTTGTGCTATACGGGTTTCTTCTAATCGTAAATCATAAAAACTTAAATCAGCAGGCAAATGTGGTTGTTTATGACCTGTAAATAATTTTTTTGCCCTAACGACATTATGCCATTCAGTAAATCCACTACCCCACCACTCATCATTTTCTGGAATTGGATGATATTGTGGAAGATATTTTTGCCATGTGCATGTGTCTTTTTTGTATTTTCAATAATTTCAGTTGTTACCCGCTTTGTAAATATCGACAAATTTCTCTCTTTGAACTTCAGTCTTTGGGTTAAAAATTGAATGATAAGGATAATATATATTATATGACATCGTCCCTACCATATATTCTGAAGTATCAACAAAATATACTTTAAAAGCAATAAACAAAAACCAAAGTATCGCAAACTTGGCTATATGTCTTGTTATTACATTTTTCTGAATTT
>JBBIID010000370.1:0-3604 GCA_037446675.1 Paludibacter sp. | reverse complement strand
AGCTTGCTGTGCCAAGAGTTGCCCATTCCTCTCGTGTGGGCACTCTCCAGCCTTCGGGGCAAAGTTTTGTTGCTATGGTGCTTGCTGGAGGGTTTCCAACGTGATCGAAAGCCACGTTCCACGAATATAAAAGGCCGAAATTGGCCACATTTGCATTGTCGCCGTTCGGAGATTTGCAGTAAACGGCAAAATCTTCTGCAGAACCGGGAGCTTTTACTAAATCGTCGCGTGTGGGAATTGGCGTTCCATCATTGAAGTGAGTCACTCTTAAATTCTCGACCATCCATTCCAAATTGCCATACACGATGGTGTTGTATGTATTTCCATCATAATCTGTTAGCGTTCCGGCAGTGAGGTGAGGTACTGAAAATGCAGAGAAAATAAAAAACAGAGTAATAGCGATTTTCGTGGCTTTTAAAATATTAGCCGTTTGTTGTAATTGCTTCTTTTTCATTGTTGTAAATATTGCTTGATTATACATTAAAAAATAACTATAAAAATGATCCGATTTATAAGGTGAAAGATTGGTGAGAGAACCGTATCTGAATATCGTATGGGGCTTTTTGCTCCATCAGTAGTTTGTGTAAAATGGAAATAATTTAAATTAAATAGGCATTATTCATAGGCAATTCGTTTATGGTGACAAATGGGTTATTATTTTTTGCTTTATACTTTTTAAATCGCTTTCATTTATAAAATTCCAGCCTAGCCAATTAAGCTTACCGAATCTGAAATCGATAACCGACTTTGTGTTTACAGGAATAAATCCGTTTAGTGCAAGGAGATTTCCCATTTCAGAGCCCGTAAACAAATCAATAATTTTTTTGTATTTGTCGGAAACGCCTTTTTTTATGAGCATTTGAATGGGTAGGAGAATCGCTCCATCGTCGGGCCAAATAACCTGATAATTGATGTTTTGTTCCAATAAACGGGCGTAGGAGTAAGGCATTACAAATAGTTGAGCCTGCGTTTTGTTGCCTTCGGTTAGCGTTTGTACCATTTCTATCGGGTGCATCGATTGAAATGTGTTTGACTTCAATTGTTTCAGAACATTCATCCCGTAATCCCGTATAAAATGAGCGTAAACTGTATGGCAAAAAGAATCGGTGGCGTTACAAAACACTATGCTTGCATTTAATGCCGGATGCAAAAGTTCGTACCATTCGCGTGGCATTTGAGTTTGCATATATTTATTTCTATCGGCCACAATTACCATGGCATCTGCTGCTATAAACCGCATTGGTGTTTCTGTTTGAACAAGTCCAGATTTTTTGAATACAGGGCTTGCATCGTATTGGAATATTTCGAATTTCTTTTCGGTTATTATATCTCTTCGATGATATAAACTATTGATATCGCTGGTTATCAGAATATCCGGGAGCTTCGAAGCTGTTTCTATTTTGTCTATTTGTTTGAAAAAAATATTTTCAGGCTTTAAATGTCCTTTGAATTCCATTGCCAGCGTGTTCAGGGAGCTTCCGCATGATTAAATCTTCCACTTCATTTTGCACTAAAAGTGGCAGTTGAGCAATCAGGAAGTTTTTGGTTTTGTTGTGTTTGCCTAAATGAGGCGTGTCGTATTTTATTGTTCCTAGTCTTTTATCATTCGCAGGCAGTAAAACTATGCCCGATTCGAGAATTTCCTTCGTAACATCAGTGTTTCTCTGAGTTGGTTGTAAGGTAAATCTGTTTGATGTATTCTGAGTCTCAGAGGTCTCTATTATTGTTTTATTGTTGTCGGGAGATTTCATGAGCGTTGACAATTAGTTGTTTGTAATCAGATAAATTTTACATAGTTGGTTTAGGTAGAAAGATATGTATCTAGTAAGAGAATTTTTTCTGTGATTAAGTATTCAAAACCCGCATTGGCATTTCGTTGTGTTTTAAAAAGAATAACGGTTTCTGAAAAAATGCCTGCTTTTTCAAACAGGCTTATATCCTTTGTAGAACAATTCCTGCAATTCGTCTTTATAATGAGCAATGTCATTTTGCATGATAAAATCCCAGCCAATCCAATTGAGCTTGCTTATTCCGGGAATGTTACCCGATTCCGGATTAATACTCGGAAATCCGCTTCGAACGAGCGTTTCTCCCATTTCTTTTCCGGTGAGAAAATTGATCAGATTTTTATGTTTGGCATAAGCTCCTTTTTTTACCATAAGCTGCACCGGGCTCACTACAGCCCCATCCTGAGTGAAAATGATTTTGAACCGTTCGGAATTTCTTATTTTTATGGCGAAGGAGTAGGGCATCACATACAAAGCTGTGCCTTTATCGTTGCCTGCGTTTATGGTTTTTACCATTTGAGATGGATGTAATCCATTGGCAGTGTTTTTCCCTAGCTGAACAATTGCATTCCGACCATAATTTTTCAAAAACGGATAAAGCACAGCGTTGCAGAAAAAGTCATCGTCGCCTCTCAGCGTAATGTTTTTGTCGAAATACTCCTTCAACAAATCGTTCCATGTCGTAGGGAGCAATTCTTCATGAATTTTTTCAAGATCGGCCACTATGACGAGCATATTTGTAGTGAACCAGCATAAGTGACCTGTAGGATGCACAAATGTTTCATTCTGAAAAAGATCCGATGCAACAGACTGTATTCTTTCGAAATAGTTGTCGTTCAAAAATCGTTGAATAAAAGACCGGTGATACACATTGTTAATGTCCGACGAAATAAAAATATCGGGTATGGCATTGTATCCGTGTTCTGTGTCTAGTTGGTTGTAAAAACTTTTTTCGTAATTTAGGTTTCCGTCAATAATGTACTTTTCATTGTCGATAATTTCAGGAAATTTGGTTTGCAGCGTTTGAATAAAAGCATTTCTCAATCCGCAGGGCAGAAGTGCCAGCATAATTTTGTCGTTGGCAGCATTCTTTTCCGTTGAGTGTGAATTATGATTACAGCCGCATTTTTTTTCGTCTTTTTCCATCGTGGTCAATACTTTATCGATTTCATTATTTCTGTTGGATCTCCATGTCCGGTTACTTCTCCATTGCGTAGCAAAATAACTGTTGTAGCTAGCTTTTCTACTTCTTTAATATCGTGGCTTACGAGTAATGTGATAGAGCTAAGCATTTTATGAGCTTTTATAATTTCATCCTGCAGGTTTACTCTCATTTCAAAATCGAGTGCCGATAAAGGTTCGTCGAGAAGCAACAGCTGCGGTTTTGCAGCCAAAGCGCGAGCAAGTGCTACCCGTTGCTTATGGCCTCCGGAGAGTTTTTGTGGATGTTGTTTCTGCAATGTCCCCAACTCAAAAAGACTCAGTAGTTTTTCTACTTCTTCGGCCTTTTTTATTTTTTGCGCAAACTCAATGTTCTTTCTCACGGTCATGTTTGGGAAAAGAGCATAGTCCTGAAACATATAGCCGACATTGCGTTCCTGAGGCGGTAAATTGATTTTTTTTTTCGAATCGAACCAAACTTGCCCGTCGAACTCCACATAGCCGCGGTCGGGTTTGTTCAGTCCGGCCAAAATTCGCATCAAAGTGGTTTTCCCCGAACCCGAATGCCCAAACAAACACAGTAATTCTTTCTCAGCAATTTCAGCATCCACTTTCAGCAATGTTTTTCCTGCCGAAGTCAGCATTTCCCGCTCAAT
>JBBIID010000369.1:294-3618 GCA_037446675.1 Paludibacter sp. | reverse complement strand
AGTGGGGGCAGTTGCCGGGAATGTGCGGGTGGGCAATACGCTGAATATGCTGACCAACTGGCAATCGATAGAATATACCACCAGTCAGAACTTCGACCGCCGGGCATTCGATTATGTCAACGGTATTTTGGTCGTTCCCGGTGCGATAGGCGCATTTCGTAAAGATGTTTTGCAGGAGGTGAACGGGTTTACCACCGATACTTTGGCCGAAGATTGCGATCTGACCCTCCGCATTTTGCGATCGGGTTACACCATTCGTAGTTGCAACGAAGCACTGGCACTTACCGAAGCTCCTGAAAGCCTGAAAATGTTCATCAAGCAGCGGTTCCGTTGGTCGTTCGGCATGATGCAGAGTTTCTGGAAACATCGCGATTTGCTGTTTAGTTTCCGTAAACCGAACTTAGGTTGGGTGGCATTGCCCAATTTGCTGATCTTTAATTTTATTATTCCATTTTTTTCGCCGCTGGTTGACATCCTGTTTGTGGTTGGATTGTTCACGCACAATGCATTGGAATATACACTGTTTTACGTCCTGTACTATTTTATCGATTGTATTATTTCTTCATTGGCATTTAAATACGATAGGCAAAAATTCAAACTAAAAACTGCGGGCTACCTGTTTGTTCAGCGATTTGCTTATCGGCAATTGTTGTTTTTTGTATTATTGAAAGCCTATTTAAAAGCGATTAAGGGTGAAATGGCTAATTGGGGCGTTCTGAAAAGAACCGGGAATGTGAAAAATTGAACTATCTTTGCAACTGATAATGAATTGCCAATAAATCTAATTAATGTAAAAATGATCAGTTTTTTTAGTTCAATTGCAGTACTTATTATTGGTTATTTTGTCTACGGCAGGGTCGTGGAGAAAGTGTTTGGAATAGACAAAAACCGCGAGACTCCGGCTGTTGCCAATCCCGATGGGGTCGATTATGTGCCGTTGGCCACGTGGCGCGTTTTTCTCATTCAGTTTCTGAATATTGCAGGTCTCGGACCTATTTTTGGAGCAGTCTTAGGTGCTGTTTATGGAGCTATCATGGGAATCATGTTCGGTCCGGCAGCTTTTATCTGGATTGTGATAGGGACAATTTTTGCCGGTGGAGTACACGATTATCTTTCGGGCATGATGTCGATCCGAAGTAATGGCGCGAGTCTTCCCGAATTGGTAGGGAAGGAACTTGGAACTCCTGTTAAGCAATTTATGCGCGGATTTTCGCTGTTGCTTATGATCCTGGTGGGAGCTGTCTTCGTATCAGGCCCGGCAAGTTTGCTGGCCAATATGACACCCGATACAATAACCGTTACGTGGTGGATCATTATTGTTTTTACCTATTATATGCTGGCTACGCTTTTGCCTATCGACAAGCTGATTGGTAAAATTTATCCGGTGTTTGGATTTGCACTTTTATTCATGGCAGTAGGCATTTGTGTGGCGTTGGTAGTAAACAAAGCGCCCATTCCTGAATTTACGGACGGATTTGCCAATATGCATCCGAAGCAATTACCTATTTTCCCAATGATGTTTGTATCTATTGCCTGTGGAGCTATTTCCGGTTTTCATGCCACTCAATCGCCCATGATGGCACGCTGCATTAAAAATGAAACGCTTGCGAGAAAAGTTTTTTACGGAAGTATGGTAGCCGAAGGTGTTGTTGCATTGATTTGGGCGGCTGCGGCAGCAAGCTTTTTCGGGTCGATCGATGGGTTGCAGGAATTTGTTGCAGGACTGGCACCAACAGCGAACAAACCGGCTGTAGTCGTTGATTTGATTTCTAAACAATGGCTGGGACATATAGGCGGAATTCTTGCATTGCTTGGAGTCATTGCAGCTCCACTCACATCGGGCGATACGGCTTTGCGTTCGGCTCGACTGATTACGGCCGATTTCCTGAATTTTGATCAGAAGCCGATAAAGAAAAGGCTGATTATTTCGATTCCGATTTTCATCCTGACTTTTCTGATTCTTCAAATGAAATTTGAAATTCTGTGGCGCTATTTTGCCTGGAGCAATCAAACGCTGGCGGTTTTTACGCTTTGGTCAATCACCGTTTATCTGGCTCGGAAAAACAAATTTTATTGGATAAGCCTGATTCCGGCGATATTTATGACGGCCGTAAGTGTGACTTATATAATGATTGCTCCGGAAGGTTTTCATTTGTCGCAGACAATTTCGTATTCGATGGGGTGGGGAGTTGCGGCAGGAATAACATTGCTGTTTTGGGTTAAAAAGTTCTCAAAACAGCCTGTATTAAATGTTTGATAATCTAACAGATAAATGTAGATTGTTGAAAAACAGGCTCAGAGAGTTGCTAGTTGAAATTATTTTGTGTTATTTTACACGATTTTTTCAAAAGTATAATTAACATATTTACATTATGTCAGTAACAATTCGTGAGGTAAACTCGAAGAAGGATTTAAAGAAATTCATTCGCTTTGGAATAGATCTCTACAAAGATTGCGAGTTTGCAGCCCCACCATTATTGATGGACGATTTGCTCAACCTGAGTAAAGGAAAAAATCCGGCGTTGGATTTTTGCGAAACAGCTTATTTTGTTGCATATAAGGACGATAAAATTGCGGGTAGAATAGCCGGAATTATAAATCCGGTGGCCAACGAAACCTGGAACGAAAAAAATGCGCGTTTCGGCTGGGTCGATTTTATCGACGACATGGAGGTTTCGAAAGCCTTGTTTGATGCAGCGGTAGCTTGGGCTAAATCGAAGGGAATGAAATCAATTCACGGTCCTCTCGGATTCACCGATTTCGATCACGAAGGTTTGCTGATTGAAGGCTACGACAAACTTGGAACGTTAGCTACTATCTATAATTATCCATATTATCCCGAACATGTCGAGGCATACGGTTTTACGAAAGATGTCGATTACAAGGAATATCAGATTACTATTCCGGATGTTTTTCCTGAAAAATACTTCCGGATTGCTGACATTGTAAAGCAAAAATATAATCTCCGCTCGGTTGAATGTAAAACGAGAAAGCAGATTGTTGACAATTATGCAATGAAAATTTTTGATTTGCTTAACTTGTGCTACAAAGATCTTTATGGTTTCACTAAGCTCAACGAAAAGCAGATTGCATTTTATATTAAATTGTATTTTAGTTTCTTCCGTTTGGATACCATTTCGATTGTTGTCGACGAAAAAGATGATGTGATTGCTTTGGGAATTGCGATGCCAAGCTTCTCGAAAGCGCTTCAAAAAGCTAAAGGCAGAATTTTTCCGCTTGGTTGGTATTACATGCTGAGCGCGCTGAATAAAAACGATTTGGTCGATCTTTATTTAATGGCCGTTCATCCCGATTACCAAAGCA
>JBBIID010000369.1:0-264 GCA_037446675.1 Paludibacter sp. | reverse complement strand
ATGTTTGCGGACATTATGCCAAATAGCGCCAAGAACGGGTATAAATTTGCCGAAAGTAATCCCGAACTGGAAACAAACACAAAAATGTCTTCGCAGTGGGGAAGCTTCGAACATGTGAATCATAAACGCAGACGCGTATATATCAAACATATTTAATTAAAGTAAAACGAGCAGTAATAAAACTACTGCTCAATTTTTTTCAACTTAATCTTAGCCGATTTTGTTTTATTAGCGTAACTGATGAATCATGCCCCTGAGATTGGC
>JBBIID010000368.1:0-3654 GCA_037446675.1 Paludibacter sp. | reverse complement strand
ACAAATTTGGTAGGAGATGTTTTTCAAATGATAAAAGAAAAGAATCTTATTCTGGAAATAAATACCAAATCTCTTACTGATAAAGGATTTACATACCCCAACAAGCATTTCTTCCCATTAATTAAAGAATTGGAAATTCCAATTGTGGTAAATTCCGATTGTCATTATCCGAATCTGATAACTGAAGGGTTTGAGCAAACTTATTCTGATTTGAAAAAGCTTGGATTTAAAACTATGCAGGAATTAAAGGATGGGAAATGGGTGTCCGTCGAATTTGATGAACGGGGATTGAAAAGCTGATTTAAATATCATTGCTTTATTGCTGCATTTACGAAATATCCAAAATAGCTTCCTGCAAACCCTGGAATAAAAGCGAAAAGTGACATGAAGTTTCCCAATGTGTAAATATTTAATAGAGGAAGCCAGCAACAAGTGCATAATGCAATGAGCCAGGGTTTGGTTCCGTAAAAAAAAGAAATAATCCCACCCGAAACAAAAATCAATGTTGCAGAGATTATAGTGTCGTCCCATTTTGGACTTGCGTCTATCAAAGCTACTGCAAGTCCAACAAAAATTGAAATCAATAAATATATTCCATCTCTTAATTTCATTGTTAAATAGTTGATTGTAAAAGTCAAACAGAGTTATGCTAGTTAATAGTTAATGAACAGCATAAAAAAAGTATTGTTTATATATTCCGAAGAGTTTAAACAATTAAAACGATTAGAATGATAATTTAAATATTGAAAATAAGATACTTATCCAATTATTTCTTTATATTTGTTTGCTTTTGTTTACAAAGCATCATTTGCGGAAACATAAATGTAATATGTTTGTAACATTATTATAATATGTAAGTCATTTTTGTAACATTCATTTTTTATACTTTTGTGACAATTTATAAATAAATTTATGGACAATATTTATCTTATTATTGTAATTGTTTTATTGGCACTTGCGGCTTTAGATTTAGTTGTAGGAGTTGCAAATGATGCTGTGAACTTTTTAAATTCAAGCATTGGTTCTAAGGTGGCACCATTATGGGTAATCCTTACTGTGGCATCGATTGGAGTACTAATCGGTTCGTTGTTTTCCAGCGGGATGATGGAAATAGCCCGAAGCGGAGTATTTTATCCCGGTAAGTTCACATTTTCCGACATTATGCTGTTGTTTTTGGCAGTAATGATAACGGATGTGATTTTGCTGGATGTATTTAATACTTTCGGATTACCTACTTCTACCACAGTTTCATTAGTATTCGAATTGCTGGGTGCAGCTGTTGCAGTTGCTTTGGTTAATATCTGGAATTCCGGCGCAGGAACTCTTATCGACTATATTAATACAGGGAAAGCGCTGGCAATTATTTCTGGTATATTGGTTTCTGTTGTTATTGCATTTTTTACGGGACTGATTTTAATGCAAATATCAAGGTTGATTTTTTCGTTTAAATACAAAAAATCATTCTTTTATTTGGGAGCAATTTGGGGAGGTATTGCCTTAACAGCTATTTCTTATTTCGCAATTTTTAAGGGTTTAAAAAGTACAACCCTAATTTCGAAAGATTCTATTCAATATATTCAAGACAATTTAAGCACTGTCTTACTTTATGCTTTGGGAATATGGACGGTTATTATGGCCGTGCTTCAGCATGTATTTAAAGTAAACATATTGAAAATAATTATTCTATGCGGAACAGCAGCATTGGCTCTTTCGTTTGCCGGTAACGACCTTGTAAACTTCATTGGGGTGTTCATGGCCGGATTAGGTTCGTTCGAGATTGCTTCAGATGTAATCGCTTCGGGTGGAACGATCGATAATTTATATATGTCTAAACTGTCGGAACCTGTAAATGCTGACTGGAGATATTTGTTGGGAGCCGGTGTGATAATGATTCTTGCATTATGGTTTTCGAAGAAATCGAGAACTGTAACGAAAACGGAAGTAAATCTTGCCCGACAAGGAGACGGAGTGGAGAGATTTTCGTCAACAGGAGCATCTCGTTCGTTGGTTCGTAATGTGATAAGTGTCAATAAGCTAGTAGCCAAATTAACCCCAAGCGCTGTAACAAATTTTATTGAAAGCAGATTTAAACCTCTTTCTGATGAAGAAAATAATAACGCTTCTTTCGACTTAATCCGGGCTTCGGTGAATCTGACAGTTTCAGCTTTACTCATTTCTTTGGGAACTTCGTTGAAACTTCCATTGTCGACTACTTATGTTACTTTTATGGTAGCCATGGGGTCGTCGTTGGCCGATAGGGCTTGGGGACGCGAAAGTGCGGTTTATCGTATTACAGGTGTTCTCACAGTGATAAGTGGTTGGTTCTTAACAGCACTTGTTGCTTTCACAGTTTCTTTGCTCGTTGCTTTTGCATTGATGTATGGCGGTATTTATGCCATTGTAGGTTTGTTGTTACTCGTTGTATTCTTATTTATCCAGTTTACAATGATTCATAAGAAGAGAGAGAAAGATGAAGAAGATTACGAAACTTATTCAAACAACGAGCATGACATTGTATTGAATTGTACTAAAGAAATTGAAGAATCGGTTGAAACAACAATTGAAATTTATAAACAAATGTTGGATGGACTTTTCAAAGAAGACCGAAAAGGTTTGATGAAATTATACAAAGTTGCTGATGAGTTTCATGGAAAATCGAAACGTAGACGAGTTTACGAAGTTTTGCCTACATTGCAAAGACTTGAACACGATGCATTGGATACAGGTCAGTATTACGTACAGGCTGTAGATTATTTTTATGAGATTTCAGTGTCTTTACGTTATATGACAGAATCCAGTTTTAACTTTATTGATAACAATCATGAAGGTTTTAGTAAAGAACAAATTGATGATTTAAAACAATTAGGTGAAGAACTTTTGTCGGTTTATCAGGATTTTATTAAAATGATAAAGAACAATAATTATTCGGAACTGGTAAAGATTAAAGAACGAAGAAGTGTGATCTTGGATTTGTATGCAGACCTCGTGAAAAAGCAGATTAAACGTACAAAAGAAAAAGAAACCGGAACCAGAAATAGTATTCTTTATTTGAATATCCTGAATGAGACAAAGGTAATTGCATTAAAGTCTATCAACCTGATGAGAGCTCAGATGAACCTGTTCAATTCTGATGACTATAACTTGTTGCAGAATCAAGCTGTTGAGAGTAACTAACACATTATTCTCTATAGCAAAAAAATCCCGTATTCTTAAAAAAGAATACGGGATTTTTTTTATGTGGGAGTTCACTTATTTATTCTTTTCTACCCAAACTCTGGCATTGACGAATGCTTCAATCCATGGAGTAACCTGATCGTTCTTTTTGCGATCTTCAGGATAGTAAGCGCATTGCCATGGGAAGATGGCGCGTTCAGGGTGTGGCATCATTGCTAAATGACGACCATCTGAAGAGCAAATACCAGCCACATTATAATCCGAACCATTTGGATTAGCAGGATAACCGGCATAAGAATATTTAGCAATGATATTATATTCGTTTTCTGCTTTTGGCAAATAGAATTTTCCTTCTCCGTGAGCAACCCAAACTCCCAGTTTTGTTCCGCTCAACGAGTTCAACATGACTGAATTGTTTTCAGGAATAGTCAAACCAACGAAACCAGACTCGAACTTGTGAGAATCGTTGTGCAACATGCG
>JBBIID010000367.1:0-3664 GCA_037446675.1 Paludibacter sp. | reverse complement strand
AAAAGTAGGACTGCTTCGCCCAATCACTCTTTATCCTTTCCCGACTAATGATATTTGTCATTATTCACACCAAACAAAAGGAATGTTGACGGTGGAAATGAACGCAGGACAAATGGTAGAAGATGTAAAATTGGCATCATGCGGACGTGTTCCGGTAGAACATTTCGGTCGTTTAGGTGGTATTGTTCCATCGCCCGACGAAGTATTGGATGCATTGAAAACTAAGATTATCAAAGCAAATTAAGATTATGACAACTATTGATATAATAAATCCGGCTAACCTTGTTTACGAAAAAACCAAGGTTATGAATGACGTTCCAATGCATTATTGCCCTGGTTGTAGTCATGGTGTAGTTCACAAACTCATTGCCGAAGTAATTGAAGATATGGATGTTCAGGAAAAGACTATCGGAATTGCTCCGGTAGGTTGTGCGGTTTTCGCGTACAAATATCTGGATATCGATTGGCAACAAGCAGCTCACGGACGAGCTCCTGCACTTGCCACCGCCACCAGCCGATTATTACCCGATCGTTTGGTATTTACTTATCAGGGAGACGGCGACTTGGCAGCTATTGGTACAGCAGAAACCATTCATGCAGCCAATCGTGGTGAAAACATTACAATCATTTTCATAAATAATGGAATTTACGGTATGACCGGCGGCCAAATGGCTCCTACTACTTTGGAGGGCATGAAATCGTCTACCTCACCTAATGGAAGAACTATTCCATTAAACGGAAATCCGCTGGACATTACAAAACTTCTTGCGCTTCTGCCCGGAACTTGCTATGTAACGCGTCAGAGTGTACAAACGGTAGGTGCCGTTCGAAAAACAAAAAAGGCAATTCAAAAAGCTTTTGAGAATTCACTTGCCCACAAAGGAACATCTGTTGTGGAAATTGTTTCTACCTGTAATTCAGGCTGGAAGCTTTCTCCTGCTGATTCAAACAAATGGATGGAAGAAAACATGTTCCCTGCTTATCCACTTGGAGATTTGAAAAATCTTTAGGATTTTAGCATTTTATTATTTACAACTTACAATTTTAGAAGAATGAAAGAAGAAATAATTATAGCAGGTTTTGGTGGTCAGGGAGTACTTTCTATGGGTAAGATTTTGGCTTATTCAGGATTAATGCAAGGCCAGGAAGTAAGCTGGATGCCATCCTACGGACCTGAACAACGTGGAGGAACTGCAAATGTTACTGTAATTTTGAGCGATGAACGAATCAGTTCACCGGTTCTGAATACTTACGATACGGCTATTGTATTGAACCAACCATCGTTGGATCGTTTCGAAAGCAAAGTAAAACCTGGTGGCACGCTGATTTACGACGGTAACGGGTTTAAAAAATTCCCAACACGCACAGATATAAACATTTACAGAATAGATGCTACGGAGTATGCTTATGCTAATGACACTTCGAAAACCATTAACATGATCATTTTGGGAGGTTTACTAAAAGTTCGTCCTATCGTAAAAATCGAAAATGTTTTGAAAGGCCTGAAAAAATCTTTGCCCGAAAGACATCATCATTTATTACCAATGAACGAAAAAGCATTGGAAATAGGAATGAATTTGATTGAGAAGAAATAAATTCGTAAAATAATGTATTAAAAAAAGGTTGTTACTTAGTTTAGTAACAACCTTTTTTGGTATTTTTGGTAATGATGCCAAAAATGGTTGGTGTTTTTTTATTTCCGGTATTCATTTATGGCTTAGAAAACCTAATATCAACTTTATAGAAAAGTTTATTGAAATTCGTTTCAATAAACTTTTCTATAAAGCAATGTCAATAAGCATATCAGAGATTTTCACCAACCATTTTTGTCTATTATACCGTATTTTTGAAATTGAAAATTATTCCATTACAGTTTTCACAACTGCCCAATTATTCTTTTCTTTATAATACTCTAATTTCAGTCCATTCAGATTAGCTTCGGCTTCAATCAGAGGAATATCTTCCACATAAAAACCACTCATATACAACTCGCCTCCACTTTTGAGACACGAAGCATATTTATCCATATCAGCTAAAAGAATATTGCGATTAATGTTTGCCAAAACAATGTCGAATTGCAACCCTTCAAGAAGTTCTGCACCACCTAATTTCACTTCAATTCCGGTGATATTGTTTAGAGCAATATTCTCAATAGAATTTTCAACGCACCATGTGTCGATATCTATGGCAAGAAGTTCTGTGGCTCCTTTCATTGCCGACAAAATTGCCAAAACTGAAGTTCCGCAACCCATGTCCAACACTTTTTTGCCCCCTAAATCCATTTTCAACAATTCACCTATTACCAAACTAGTTGTTTCATGATGTCCGGTACCGAAAGCCATTTTCGGATCGATAACAATGTCGTATTTTGCGTCAGGAATATTTTTATGAAATGAACTGTGGATTACGCATTCGTTTCCAATAACAATAGGTTCAAAATAATGCTTTTCCCATTCTTCATTCCAGTTTTTCGATTCTATTTGAGCATGCTCGAATTCTATACTCGCTTCGAATGGAAAAGTCTCCAACAAATTTTCGATTTTCGATTTATTGAACAACGAGAAAGGAATATATCCAATAAGTCCGTTTTCAGAAGGAACAAAACTATCAAAACCAATTTCGCCCAGCTCCGATGCTAACACATCCGAAATATACTCTTCGAAAGGTTCGATGTAAAAATTGACCTCTATGTAATCCATATTAAATTAATTAACTATTAAATAAGCCGTTTGTAAAAAATGATTGAAAAGAAAGATTGTTTTTGTAAATATTCTGAAGGAATTAAACATTCTTCTCTTATCTTTGTCCAAATAACATACAAATATACGCATTTTCAGGTTCATTTGTTCAAGAAACAAAATAAAGCTTTTTCAACATAAAAAACGCCTCTAAAAATCAATCCGATGGCATGATTATTGTTGAATATTTATTAGTAAAACAACCACCAAATACAAAATAATAGGAGGTATTATTATGAAACGATTCACATTTATAATTATGCTTGCTCTTTTGACTTCGCAATTCGGTTTTAGTCAATCAGAGCAATTTGTTGATGATGTTTATTTTCGTCCGAGCGACGCAAAAAAAAATCAGAACACAGAAAGAAACATTGAACGAAAAGAAACTACTACTGCTCGTTACAAAAACGGAGCAAAGGAAATCATTTTTATAGATCGCCAGAAAAACAATCCTGAGATTTCGGAATCAGACTCAACGCTTGTTTTAGCACAAGCAAATGACAGTACTGAATACCAAGAAGATGGATATTACCTGAACGGTTTTAATGGTTCGCAATCGGATTTGGAATATGCAGAACGCATTCGCCGTTTTCATAATCCAAAATATGAAATTTTTGTTGGAGATCCAAGATACAACGATATTTACTTTTTAGATAACAACGACTGGAATATTTATATTGACGGTTCGTACGCTTATGTAACGCCAACATGGACAAATCCTTATTGGTGGAATTACAATTACAACCCTTACAGCTACTATGGAAATTGGGGTTGGGGAAATAGCTGGTATTCATCTTATTATGGATATGGAGGATACAGACCTTGGTTCGGCTACAATAGTTACTACGGATTTGGTGGATTCGGAAGTTATTATGGTTACGGAAGTTGGGGATATCCTTATTATGGTTACGGTGACTATTATGGTT
>JBBIID010000366.1:0-3687 GCA_037446675.1 Paludibacter sp. | reverse complement strand
AAAACTGCTACTTCCCTCTTCAAAATATCTACTTATTCATTCAAAACTCCTCTTTATTTAATAAAAACAGCAACTGAAGTGTCCCGAATTAATCTTCATGCCTTCAGTTGCTGCAAAGGTTAGTATTCTTAGCTTATTTAGCTTGCTATACTATCTGCCTTGTCCTGAATTTTTTCTGTAGAAGTCGTTTTCCTTACGCTTTTCACTAAATCACTAAAAGTGTATTCATTTAACTTAACAGCATCGGTGGCTTTGTACAGAATTTTTCCGACGATAAAAATCTGGGTTAATTGCTCATATAAGTCATTACAAATGTTTAAATTACTCTGAACGATTAGTTTTCGGTTGCTCACAATTTCATATTGCTTTTGCTTTCCTTCCGCAATAGTTGTCGTGGCTGTGGCAAATTTAGCCACCAATTCCTCCGAAAGTCCCTGAGCCTCGAGTTCTGTTTTGAATTTCACCAAATTCAAATTCACTGTATGTAAATTTCGGATAACACCTTCACCATCGCGCGCTTTAATGCATTTGCGTAAAGGTGTTAATCCAAAATCGGCTACAGAAATCGTTTTGTCCAATTTCCCCAATGTGATGTATCCTGTAACTTTGTTTATCAAATCCATCCATTGCCGTGTAAACACCGTCGGTAATAACTTTAAGTTGTACTGTTTCCGATTTTGGTACTGTCAAATCGAATACAGTCTGAATTTTTCCTTCTAATTCGGTAGCATAATTGCTATTAAATTTAGGTGAATAACCGCTGAAATCAGCCTGATCGCGCTTGAAACTAAAAAGAACTTTATTACCAATAACAGGTAATTCTTCGTCTTTACAATTGTAACTCCTTACATTTGTTGTAATCATAATAAATAAATTTAATTGTTAGTAATTTGTTTTAAGTTATATCCAAACACAAAACGATGTTTATATTTGAATTAAATCTAACAAAGTTAATAAATTAAATTCATTTTTTTAACTTAAATGGTGAAAATATTCTTTCGAAGTAAAATTTATATCAGTTGAGTATTAGTATAATACTTTCTATTTCTTTTATGCCGCTGACCATTGATTCCCTTTCACAAATACTTCAATCTCACTTGATCCTTCTTCTCCAAGACAGACTTTTATATTATAAATATTTTATAAAACAACCTGTTAATTGTTTTCTATATTTCCCCTTTGAAAAGATGGCAGGGGGATTGAATTAAATAGCTGAAAAAAAACTATGTCAATTTCTATCTGTGCTCCAATTATTGCAAATCTCCAACGCGAATCTGTCGTTCTTACCCAATGCAATAATACTCAACCTCTTCTTTTTTCAATTCCTCTTTACTATATATATTCCTTCCATCAAACAATACAGTTTGCTTCATCGATTTTTTTAAAAGTTCCCACGATGGCAATCTAAACTCTTTCCACTCGGTCAGTAGCATCAACGCGTCGGCATCTACGGTGGTTTCGTACATGTTCTCGCAATAAGTAACAGTATCACCAATAATTCGTTTGCACTCATTCATTGCCACAGGGTCGTAAACTCTTACTTTACAGCCGGCTTTCAATAACAAGTCGATAATTACCAGTGATGGTGCTTCACGCATGTCATCGGTTTCAGGTTTAAAAGCCAGTCCCCAAATGGCAATTGTTTTACCGTTCAAATCAGCGTTATAATGCTTGCTTAGCTTTTCGAAAAGAATGGATTTCTGTTTTTCGTTGACCGATTCGACGGCTTTCAACACCTGCATATCATACCCTTGTGATGTCGCTGTTTTGATAAGTGCTTTTACATCTTTGGGGAAGCAAGAGCCACCATAGCCACAACCAGGATAAAGGAATTTTGTTCCGATGCGGGCATCGCTACCAATCCCTTTACGAACCATATTCACATCAGCTCCTAATAATTCGCAAAGATTTGCCACATCATTCATGAATGAAATTCTAGTAGCGAGCATAGCATTGGCAGCATATTTTGTCATTTCTGCCGATGGGATGTCCATAAAAATTACTCTGAAATTATTAAGAAGGAAAGGATGATAAAGTTTGCTGAGAAGTTCTTTTGCTTTTTCGCTTTCGACCCCAACCACTACGCGGTCAGGACTCATAAAGTCTTTAATTGCTGAACCTTCTTTTAAAAATTCGGGATTTGAAGCAACGTCAAATTCAACGGAAAGGCCTCGCTTATGAAGCTCTTCGGAAATTACCTGTTTCACTTTTTTGGCCGTGCCAACAGGGACGGTACTTTTAGTTACTACAAGTACGTATTTGTTGATATTTTGCCCTATGGTACGAGCCACATCCAACACATAGCGAAGATCTGCACTTCCATCTTCATCGGGAGGAGTTCCTACAGCGCTAAAAATAACTTCGACATCATCAATAATCTGAATCAAATCAGTTGTGAAATGCAGTCTGTTTCCTGCTATATTTTTTTGTAACAGATCGTCTAGCCCCGGTTCATAAATTGGGACTTCACCGTTATTCAGTCTATCAATTTTGTTTTTATCAACGTCGACGCAAGTAACATTTGCGCCCATTTCCGCAAAACATACGCCGGTAACTAATCCTACGTAACCGGTTCCAATAATAGCTATATTCATTTAAACCAACAGATTTTTTATAAAAATCTAAAAAGCAAGAAAGTTAATACTCTTTATTCAATTCCTGAATTGCTGATATTCTGAAAGTTTGTTAACAAGATAATGATCAGCAATGTAAAAAGTAGCTTATAATCTTCCGTCCACCCATTGCCGATCAACTACGGCTTTAGCGTCAAAAATTACAGCTCCGTCGTTATAATATTTTTCAAAGTTAATTTCTTTAAATTCATCATGCGAAACCGCTAGAAGTACTGCTGCATATTTTTTTTCAGCATCCAGCTTGTTGATGATGTTCAAACCATATTCATGCAATACCTCTTCGGCCGATGCCCAAGGGTCATAAATGTCTACTTTTGTTCCGAACTCGCACAATTCATGATAGATGTCTACCACTTTTGTGTTTCGAATGTCTGGGCAATTTTCCTTGAAAGTAATACCAAGCAATAAAACATTGGCTCCTAAAATCTTATGATCTTTATTTATCATAAGTTTTAGTACTTTATTGGCAATAAAAGGCGCAATACTGTTGTTTACATGTCTGCCGGAAAGAATAACTTGTGGCACATATCCAAGCGATTCGGCTTTACTGGCAAGATAATACGGATCGACACTAATACAATGTCCACCAACTAAGCCCGGACGATATTTCAAAAAATTCCATTTCGTTCCGGCAGCTTCAATAACGTCGTTGGTATCGATTCCTACTTTATCAAAAATTAATGCCAATTCGTTTACAAATGAAATGTTGACATCGCGCTGTGCATTTTCAATAATTTTTGAAGCTTCAGCCACTTTCATGCTTGGCGCTTTATGTGTTCCGGCAGTAATGATTGAAGCGTAGAGGCCGTCAACTAAATCGGCAACTTCTGGAGTCGATCCGGAAGTTACTTTTTTAATTTTTGTAAGTGTATTTATTTTATCTCCAGGATTGATTCGCTCGGGGCTATAGCCTGCAAAAAAATCTGAATTAAATTTTAAACCGGATATTTTTTCTATTTCGGGTACGCAATCTTCTTCGGTGCACCCCGGGTAGGTGGTCGATTCGTAAATAACAATATCACCTTTCCCGACAACTCTACCCAGCATTTTTGAA
>JBBIID010000365.1:0-3688 GCA_037446675.1 Paludibacter sp. | reverse complement strand
AACATGAATATAAAATTCGAAAACATATTGACCTAGATCAGCATCCCACACTTCTGCAATATGCCTTCCGAACTCAGGATGAACGCATTCTGCATTCTCAACTACATCACCACCATTAGGAGCCAATACACTATTTATCAGCTCATATGTATCCCCGGGGCCATTTGCTTCAAGCACACTTTGCGCATGTAAATAGTTTGCAAGCAAAAATAAACAGCAAGCTATTAAATGTTTCACTTTTTTTATTTTCATCAGTATTTCTAGTATATAAGGTTAGTTTAAATTTTACTTTTTAATCGCTCTCATGTAACGCATCAAGGCTTCTATATAATAATAATCAGCATAAGACAGCGGAGTATCAATCTCCGACTTTTTAGGCCAATTTCCGGTGGAATGCTTCAGCACAAATAGTCCATTTTCTCCCGATTTTGCAAGATATTTATCGGATGACAGATTTCTGAGAATTGTTTCCGCCGTTTTAAAATAATTATTTTCCGACGCTACATATCCACTTAATTCTATAAGTGCCGAGGCATAAATGGCAGCCGCCGAAGCATCACGTGGCTCATTCGGAATGTTTGGAGCATTAAAATCCCAATAAGGAATTTTGTCTTTGGGCAAATTCGGATGATTAAAAATAAACATTGCTACTTTTTGTGCCTGTTCCAAGTATTTTGGATCTTTTGTTTCGCGATACATCATAGTATAACCATACAAAGCCCAACCCTGACCTCTGGCCCATGAAGAATTGTCGCTAAAACCCTGATGTGTTTCTTTGCTTATTACCTCACCGGATATGCTGTCATAATTTACCACATGGAAACAACTATTATCACTCCTAAAATGATTAATCAGTGTTTTATCTGCATGAGAAACACAAGCATTAGTCATCGATGTATCATTAATAATTTTTCCCACTTCATAAAGATATTCAAGATTCAGCATATTATCGATAATTACCGGATATTCCCATTGCTTTCTGCCGTCCCATGATTTTATTAATCCTACGTTTGAATGAAAACGAGTCATTAATGAATTAGCTCCCTCAATCATCAGTTGTCTATACTTTTCATTCCCGGTAAGCCTGTAGCCGTTTCCATAACTGCAATAAATCATAAAGCCTAAATCATGAGTATTTTTTCGATATTGAACTCCGTCCAAAAATTCGGTGTAACGTTCAGCTTCATTCTTAAATTTTTCATTTCCTGTTATTTCGTACAAATACCATAACGACCCCGGGAAAAAGCCACAAGTCCAGTCATTTATCGAAACAAATTCAACTTTTCCATTTTCGAAAGTGCGCGGTGTCTTATTAGTATCCTTAAATTTATCCGCTGCAAGTAGTAATTGAGTTTCTGTACGACTCAACGCAGTATTCAACCATTTAGGTTGCTGCGAATTTCCAGCTTCAATCTCAACATTTGAAACAAGAATTATAAAAAATATAAGTTTAGTTATTTTAGTAATCATCATTTTATTATTTTATCGGTTCTGAAATTCCAATCCACAGGATTGGATTTTTTAACGGCATATTTCTCTTGCTTTCATCGCTGGGGAAGCCGGCATCACAGTCCTTCCATATTTTTATCCATTCAAAATCATTTAAATTCATCGCAGCAAAAAACATAAAAGGCCGTCGCCCCGGTTGTTCGTCCCAGCGTAAAACATCTTTGGGAAACCTCCATGAATTTTTATCGATTACGAAAGGTTTAATGAATTCTAATGCTATGTTCATTGATCTTCCATCCGGCAGCTTATTGTTCCAGCTTCCGGTTAGCCAAGCAAGGGTTGCAGCACCGTCGAGGTTGAAGAGCGAATAAGCAAAAGGTTTTGTTCTTTCAATTTCCAGTGGAAAGCTTCCATCATATGACATCTGCTTTCTTAGTAATTGATCTAAATAAAAATTCTTACACTTTTTCAAAGAAATAGAATCATCAATCAATTTTGCATAAGCAGCCACTTGAGCATGCCACCATGTTCCGTGATTATTTTTGGCATTCATTTCGTCGATTCCATATTGGTGAGTATTCAGCCAATTGAGAAAATCACGAAACCATTGCTTCATTACTATAAAATCATAATTGGATAAATAAGGTGATTTTTGAAGAACTTCTATCGATTTTACTACTTCGATGAGTGAAATCGCATCAATTATTCCAATTCCTCGACCTGTATTCACCCCTTTTATGGCTTGTGCATAAAGCAAATGAGGATGCATCAATGTAGTTGAATCGACAAACCATGCTTGTAAATGCTTCATGGCTTGTACAGCATATTTTTCTTTTCCCGTAAGCAAATAAGCCGAAGTTTCAGTTCCTACAATCCACGAAAAACGGCCAATGGCTTTCAGGTGGTCATCAAAATTTTCAGGATTATTCAATCCATCTCTACGAATATATGCGCCATCTGGATTTTCTGAATTCGGCCACCAATAGGTTGCCTCAGAGTAATAATCATGTATTCCGCCTGCACTTCTAATACAAAAACTGGCCGTGACTGTAATTGGCTTTTCTAACAAAAAACTGTCAGCCAGTGACACTACTCTTTGTTCTTCGATCTTAATTATTTCATTTCTTACCCTCTCGCAATACAATCTTTTTACCGGTTGCGCATCAGTATTAATTGCAATTACTCCAATGGCAGGATAAAGAATCAGCAAAAACAAAAGAATTACTTTCATTGAGCTCAGGTTTATTTTTTTCTTATTCATTCCTTTATATTTTCCATTAGCGATATTATGTACTTCATCGGCTTTGTTTATTAATAAAAGAGGATAACAGCCAGACACAAATCTCTTAAGCTGTTATCCTCTTTCCGAGATAAAAAGAAAATTTATCGAAGTCCTATATTTCCACCATCAGTTGCTTTCGAAAGCAAACCTGATTTTTTCGATAATATAAAACTTTTCTTTTCGAACTTAGGGTTTTCAAAACTTATACTTCCCAAAAGAGCTCCATTACTAGCTTTAGGAGCGGCACAATTATAAAAACAACTATTTGAAACTAAGTTTTTAGAGCCATATAACTTCACAACTGTTTTCGATATAGAATTCGCAAACACAGAGTTTTTAATATCCACTTTCACGATATTGGTTAACTTCAAAACAGTTTGCTTTTCGTCTTGAGCAATATTATTAAATACGCAGTGATTTATTTCCAAAGCTCCTCCCAAAGTCGATTCATCATTTCCACCACGATAAAAATCGATAAGGTATTGTGCGATATTAGTAACAACTGTATTATCAAAAACAATAGTCTCTACACTATATTTTCCAATGTCATCTTTTTCTTCATTCAACCCGAATCCTCTATAAGAATCGCGAATAACAGAATTTGAAATTTTTATAGAGTCGGACATTGAACCTTTGTAGGCTTTAAATATCGCTCCGGCCTCGGCATTGAAATCATATACTTCGCAATTATTCATAAACAAAGAATATCCGTTTGCCCCTTCTTTTGCAGAAATTATAGCATATTTTGCAGGAAATTTTGCTTTACTATTTCCATTTAATGCTACGCCATCCAATACTACTCTTGCATCGCCTCCAATTTCAAAAAAACTATTGTTTTCTCTTTCCGATTCTAATCTTATCACCGGCTTAACTTTACTATCGGTACTTTTTATTGTTATATCTTTCGAAATCACCACTTTATTCGAAAGCACATATTCACCAGACGATAACAATAAG
>JBBIID010000364.1:0-3697 GCA_037446675.1 Paludibacter sp. | reverse complement strand
AATAAATGTGAACATGTTTCTGAATTTTTTTGCCGTTCATTTTGTGTTCTGCGATATGGATAATGTTACCAAAAATGTTTTTCTGAATAAAAATAATTCTACAGGCAAATGGGAAATATTTCCGTGGGATAACGAAGGCTCGTTTGGAAACTCAGCCATTGGAGTTTTCGATTCAACCTTGGTTGCATACAATATGCGCGACGCTTATACGCCCGAATATCAGGTTGTTTTTCAGCGCTTGCTGGAAAATCCGGCATACAGAGTGCTTTTCAAAACCAAAGTAAATAAAATTTTGACGGATGGTTTTTCCTTTCTGGACACTTTGGTTGACAATATTTACGAAAAAATTAAAAACGATGTTTATGCCGACACAAAACGTGAAGCTACAAACGAAGATTTTGATAACTCAATTCCACGGATAAAATGGTTTATGACCGAAAGAAAGACATTTCTGCAAAGTAATGAATTGCCGGAGAGGAACGTTTTATACGATTTTTACTGTTCTAATCCCATGCCGACAGCCGACAGTTCAATGGTGACATTCAGAATAAAATCGCCGGTGGTACAACCCGTAAATATGTTTTTTGCCGATTCGGTCGATTTCAATGTTTTCGGGCAACCGTTTAAATTTAGTCGGATGCGGCTGTATGATGATGGATTGCATGATGATTCATTGGCAAACGATTTGATTTACGGCAATACAATGGATGTGAGTAGGTTTGTGAGTCCGTTAGTTCCATTTGCTATTACGGGTGCGGAACAAAATTATCCGCCCAACGGCATTTTTTATATTGATTATTATAGCTCGAAATCGTATGCTATAAACAAAGGAAATTCCGTTACGAATATCACAGACAGTTTGACTATTGGAGAGCAATATAAATATGAGAATAATTATTTTGTGGAAGTGAAAAATAATTCGACCGTTTTACCCATCGATCTTTCATATTGTCATTTGCGGGTGAATTATTCGGCGGATGATTTTATGTTTCATGAAAATGTAGTTTTAGAGCCAGGAGAAACAGTTTACATATCTTCGAATTATAACCTTGGAAGTCAGTTTTTCAACGGAAAGCGGAGTTTTTATAATTTTTATTTTCAAATGGCGGTGGGCGATTCGCTCCATTTGCTGTCGCCAATGCTCACTCCTTTAGTTTCGTCAAAAGTTGATAGTTTGCAAACATTAGTTGTTCAAACTCCCGCATTGGTTATTAATGAAATAAATTACAAATCGAACCCCACAAAGCCGATGGGCGATTGGGTAGAAATATACAATCCTACATCAACGGTGGCCGATATGACTGGCTGGGCGTTCAAAGACGAAGACGATGACCATAAATTTACTTTTCCATACGGTTATTTGCTTTCGCCCAATGCCTATGTAGTGGTGGCTGAAGATACGATAAGCTTTAAGGCGACTTGTCCGGAAGTTACCAATTTTGTTGGAAATACCGGATTCGGACTTTCAGGCTCAGGCGAAAAAGTTCGTTTGTTCGACAATTATGGTTTGATTGTTGATTCGCTCACCTATAGTATTGGACTCCCGTGGCCATTGGCTGCTTCGGGAACAGGAGCTACACTCGAACTTAAAGATCCCGCTCTGGATAATACCAATGGCAATAATTGGTTTGCCGATATGCTGAAATATGGATCGCCGGGAGTGAAACTATTTGTCGACAAATGTCGAAAACGTAGTTGACGAGAACAATGTCATTTATCCAAATCCGGCAAATGGAGCTTTTTATTTGAAAGGAATTACATCCGATATTTCCAAAATAGAGATAATCGGGCTACAGGGTTTTGTGCTGAAAACAATCCGATTGAAAACTGCTGCCGAACGAGTGGATATAAGCGATTTGGCTCAGGGAATTTATTATATCCGGATTTATAAACCGGATATAACTATGGTCAGAAAGCTTATTCTAAAATAATAAAGCTGTTTATTTATAGATCGCGTTCAGGATATTTGCCAATTGAATTCCGCCTCTGTACAACATTTCGTCCAGCTTGTCGGAAAAGAAATAGGCATAATGATAGTTGTTGGTGTCGCTTGAGTCGTAAGCGTAAATTTGGTTTCGGATATCGTACGAAGCTTCCACCGACTGAAGAATAGTATATGCTTTAAATTCGCTTTTCTGAGGTTCAAACTTGTCTTGCAGGTAATTGCTGTATTCGGAATAAGACATTTTTTTGAATTCAATCAGGTACGAATCCCACAGCGAATGCACATTGATTGTTTTGCCAAACCATTTGGTTTCTACTTTATTTCCTCCTAAGTCTTCTTTTCGTCCCAAATGCATTGGCTGATGAAGGTCTCCCACAAAATGGATTAAAAACTTAAGGGCTTCCGCATCGTTTTTATTAGCCTTCAATCGGCGGGTGAGCGAGTCAAGAGCAAAAAACAAATGTTCACCTTCGGCAGTTGGGTTCGCCAATAACATTTTGATGTCCTTTTCGGAAAGATTGTCGCTCAGATTTTGATAATGCCACTGATAGCTGTAATCGTATTTTTTATCGCTTCTTACTTCGTCGGCCCAGGTTGAGGCATAAATAATTCCATGTTTGCCCAATAAATCGTCAACCTGTTTTTGAGCTTTGGCGTTCAGATTTTGATACGCAATATCGGCTACGATTCGGTGTCCTACAGCATCGTAAGCGAAAAGAAAAACAGACAGGCTCAATAATCCGAGCGTGAGAAGGTATTTTGAAGCTTTCATAATTATTTATTTGTAGTTTTTTTGATGTCTTAATTTTAGCAGCAAAGATAGAATATTTATTCAAAAATAGATTCAGATTTGTTGTGAATGTTTAGTTACAGCTAACGTTTAAATTTTAGTAAACCGATTCAAATTTTATATCTTTGCATGTTAATTGCAACCAAAAAACGATGCTTCCGATTCTCGACGAATATCATCTTTATCTCAAACTCGAAAAGTCTTTATCATCAAACACGATTGAGGCTTACGAGAGTGATCTGCAAAAGCTGGTGAGTTATTTGTCGGAGGCGCACGTTGACATTGAAAAAGCGTCGACGGAAATTTTACGCGATTTTATCATTGAGATAAGCGCTTTGGGAATTCATCCGCGTTCGCAAGCCAGAATTTTATCAGGCATAAAATCGTTTTATCATTTTCTGATTTATAAAAATGTGATTGACGACGACCCTACTTTGTTGCTCGAAAGTCCAAAGATAGGTTTACGCCTACCTGAAGTGCTGTCCATTCACGAAATTGACGACATTGTAATGGCAATTGACCTTTCGAAACCGGAAGGACAGCGAAACAAAGCAATTATCGAAGTGCTTTACGGTTCAGGTTTGCGGGTTTCGGAACTGATTAATCTTCAGCTATCGAAATTGTACATCGACGAAGGTTATATGTTGGTAGAAGGTAAGGGAAGCAAGCAGCGCTTGGTACCGCTTTCGCCGCAAGCGTTGAAACAAATTGAACTTTGGAAAATTGACCGGAATTTGTTGGATACAAAAAAAGGACACGAGGATTTTGTCTTTCTGAATCGCAGAGGCACAAAGCTGACGCGTGATATGATTTTCAAAATTGTAAAAGAGCTGACCATGTTGGCGGGAATCCGAAAAAATGTAAGCCCGCATACTTTTCGGCATTCGTTTGCGACTCATTTGTTGGAAAATGGAGCGAATCTCCGTGCCATTCAACAGCTTTTGGGGCACGAATCGATTACT
>JBBIID010000363.1:0-3711 GCA_037446675.1 Paludibacter sp. | reverse complement strand
GTGGCTGGGTGGATTTGGTAGCCCTAAAATATGCAGTAATGATTAATGGGGTTACTCAACTCATTATGATGAAAAGCGACGTAATGGATGCTTTCGAAACCATAAAAGCGTGTGTAGCTTATAAAGTGGATGGCGTTGAAGTAAATCAGTTCCCATTCGATTTGACCGATGGGGCTGAACCTGTTTACGTGGAACTTCCAGGCTGGAAAACCGACATGACAAAAATGCAAAGCGAAGACGAATTCCCTGAAGAGTTCAATTCGTACATTAGTTTCCTTGAAGAAGAACTGGAAGTACCAATAAAAATCGTTTCAGTTGGTCCTGACAGAGCTCAAACCATTGTTCGTTACACAGAAGAATAAAAAATTATATGAAAAATAGCTAACAGAAAAACAACATCATGAATTTGATGTTGTTTTTTTATATTTATTCCAATCATTCAAATCGTTGATTTAATAAGGAATTGACGACAAGTTATGACATTTTGTCAATTGGCAAGAATTTTGACGAATTCAGGTCATAAACAATTAAAAATTAAAACTATGTTATTTGGATATCTTATTTTTGGGATTTTTGCTTTAATTAGTTGGATTATTCAAAGCAATTTACAATCGAAATTTAAAAAGTATTCTAAAATACCTATTCCACGTGGAATGACAGGCAAAGATGTGGCAGAAAAAATGCTTCGCGACAGCGGTATTTACGATGTTCAGGTTATTTCTACAAACGGACATCTAACTGATCACTACAATCCTGCCACAAAAACAGTAAATCTGAGCGAAAATGTTTACGCTTCGAGCAGTGTTGCCGCAGCAGCCATTGCAGCTCACGAGTGCGGACACGCGGTACAACATGCATTTGCATACGCTCCGTTAACTTTGCGTTCGAAACTGGTGCCTGTTGTTAGTTTCGCATCAAACTGGATGCAGTGGGTTTTGTTGGCCGGAATCATTTTCGTGAATTCATTCCCTCAACTTTTGCTGGCCGGTATTATTCTTTTTGCTACCACTACCCTTTTCAGTTTTGTAACTTTGCCGGTTGAAATCAATGCAAGCGCTCGTGCTTTGGCATGGTTGAATACTGCCGGGATAACCAATTACGAAACACACGATCAGGCAAAAGATGCTTTGAAAACAGCCGCTTACACTTACGTGGTTGCAGCACTTGGTTCATTGGCTACACTTGTATATTATATCATGATTTTCCTTGGTGGAAGCAGAAGATAAAAATCTCGTCTATTCATTAAACTGAATTTTTGAGAAAACTCAAAATAATAAGAAACCCAACCTTATAATTATAAGGTTGGGTTTTATATAAATTGTATTTTCAAAAACAGCAGTAGAGGAATTGAATCAATAACCCCATTTTAAATAAACTGCTCCCCAAGTAAACCCGGCTCCAAAAGCGGTGAGGATCATTTTATCTCCTTTTTTGAACTTCTTTTCCGATTCCCAAATACACAATGGAATACTTGCAGCAGAGGTATTTCCAAAATGATCAATATTTATAACCACTTTGTCGTAGCTCAATTTGGTGCGATTAACAACAGCGTCAATGATTCGTAAATTAGCCTGATGAGGAATTAACCAAGCAACGTCTTCGCCAGTCAAATTATTTTTTTCCATCAGGTCTGCCGATACTTCTGCCATATTGGTTACCGCATATTTGTATACGTTAGTTCCTTCCTGATAAGTATATTGCAGACTTTTCTCAACCGTTTCCTTTGTTGTTGGGATAGCCGAACCACCCGCTTTAATGTGCAAGTGTTTCATTCCTACTCCATCGGTGTGGATCATCGAATCCATTACTCCAAGATCTTCTGTAGTTGGCTCTACCAAAACTACGGCCGCTCCATCGCCAAAAAGCGGTGCTGTTGTACGGTCATTATAATTGGTAATCGACGACATTTTTTCAGCTCCCATTACCAACACTTTCTTATATCTTCCCGATTCAATAAAGCTTGAAGCGGTAGTAAGAGCAACGATAAATCCTGAACATGCAGCTTGTAAATCGAAAGCTAAAGCATTCTTTATTCCTGCTTTTTCGGCTGCCATCGAAGAACAAGAAGGGAAAATATGATCGGGAGTTGTTGTTGCACAAAGCACCAAATCAATTTCTTCAGGTTTTGTTCCTGTTTTTGCAAATAAATCTTCTATTGCCTTTGCAGCCATAAAAGAAGTCCCGGTGTTGGGTTCTTTTAAAATGCGGCGTTCTTTGATTCCAACGCGAGAGGTAATCCACTCGTCGCTGGTATCCATCATTGTGCTTAATTCTTCGTTATTAAGGACGTAATCTGGCACATAGCCACCTACACCAGTTATAACTGCATTAATCTTCGACATGTTTTTTGTTTTAAGTACATAAAAATCAAGCTCTAAATTTTTATTTAGAGCTTAATAGTTAGTTCCAAAAATAATATTTCTTTAAATAGCCTCAACTATTTATACAGTAGCTAATTTTTCAATTGCCAATTTTCCTCTGTAATAGCCACATTCGCCACAAACAGTGTGATAAATATGAGCTGCACCACAGTTTGAACAAATTGCCAAAGTTGGAGCTTCCGCTTTATAATGTGTTCTTCTTTTGCGTCCGCGTTGTTTCGAAATTTTTCTCTTAGGATGTGCCATCGTTCTTTGTTAATTTAATTATTTTCTGTTATATTAGGTAAACCTTCCCATCTCGGGTCTGTTGGTATTTCGTCTGTTGAAAAATCATCATCATCGTCATCAAATTCAATTAAAGAATTTTCCTCATCGTCATCATCTTTTTTACGGGCAATATGCTTTTTAAGCTTCGTAATCATTGTTTTATTACATTCGCCTGTTGGATGTGTATGTTTAATCGGTACGTTCAGTACAATAAATTCATACAGGAACCAAGCCAAATTTATTCCGCCATCCGATTCAGGAACTATTACAATCTCGTTTTCTTCCGAAAAAGTACTTCCCAGTTTCACTTGTAACTTTTCCTTGTAGTGAATAGGAAGTTCCATATCGTCCAAGCAACGATCGCAAGGAATAATAATGATTCCATCCAACAAAATGTTCAGTTCGTAAACCAAATTATTTTTTTGAACAGTAACTTTAGCCTTTAAGTTTCCTTTTTGTACCTCAGGACTGTCTATTTTTTTGAAATACGCATCGTCAAGGTCAAATTCAAAACTATGAGTTCCGCTTGTAATGTCCTTTAATACTATATTGTACTGTTCAAATTTCGGCATTTCCCTTTGATGATTAAAACCGCGCAAAGGTACAAAATTATGTTCTATTATAAAATAGTTTCTTTTCTATTTTATAAAATTTATTGCTTTAGACCTCCTAAAACATCCAAACACACAGCATATAAGAGCCTAGCTCATTATTTCACGAGCTGGCATTTTATGCTTTTTTATTCTTTTGAATTAATTTTCAGAATTATTCGGAACACAGTACCTACATTTATTTCCGATTGTTTTACAAAAATTTTGCCTCCATGATATTCTTCTATAATTCTTTTAGCAAGCGACAAACCTAAGCCCCAACCTCGTTTTTTCGTAGTAAAGCCGGGTGTAAATACAACTTTATATTTTCGCTTGTCCATGCCTTTCCCGGTATCTTTTACGTCAATAAAAACTTCATTGCTTCTTTGTTGTACGTTAATGTCGATTCTACCCGTACCATCCATGGCATCTATTGCGTTTTTACACAAATTTTCGATTACCCATTCGAATAA
>JBBIID010000362.1:0-3720 GCA_037446675.1 Paludibacter sp. | reverse complement strand
CGTGGAGCATTGAATTATATGTTGAATCATGCCGAAGAGGTTCATATAGATATTAACAAAATAATTTTTCAAGGTGGATCAGCCGGTGGGCATTTGGCTCTTATGGGAGGTTATCTTATGAATAACAGAATTTATGATAACGATTGTGTACAATATCCCAATCCAATTAAAATAATGGCCGTTATTGATAAATATGGACCTAATGATTTTACTCAATTGTTGACCTATAGCTCTTTAATTGCTTGGACGGGTGATCGCTTTAGCGATGAGACATTTTTGTATTCACTAGCACCAATTACGTATGTTGATGCTAACACACCTCCAACCTACATTATTCATGGTGATGCAGATCCAACAATACCATATAATCAGTCGGTTACATTATACGCTGCTTTACAAACAGCTGGAGTAAAAAGTAAATTTACGACTGTACCTGGTGGTGGGCATGGTGGCTTTAGCGATGCTTACAACAGTCAGATGGAAAGTGAAATAGGAGCATTTCTAGATGAAGTGTTGTCAAATCAAACTACGGCTGTGAAATCAGTCGTTAATAATAAAAAAATAATTTCTGTTTCCGGAAATAATGTATCAATTAATGCATCAGGTTCAGTTAATGTATCGGTGTATAATGTCTTGGGTAGAAAAACCTTTGAAACAAAAAACAAAAATTTTGAAATTTCAGGTGAAGGATTGTTTTTTGTAAAAGTAGAAACTTTAGGCGAGAAATCGCTTTCAAAAGTAATTGTCAAATAATGAAATCGAAATTATTAATCATATTCGTAAGCTTGTTTTTGTGTATTACCACTTATGCACAAAAACTTATGTTGAATGAAATGTTCAATGAGGGTGTTGTTCTTCAGCAAAATTCTAATGTTTTGGTTTGGGGAAAAGCTGGAGCATCTGAAGCTGTAAGTGTTTCTATTCAAGGAAAAACATATAAATCTGAGAGTGATGAGGAAGGAAAGTGGATTGTGACGTTGCAATCGTTGAAAGCCGGAGGACCATACAGATTGAAAGCTTTCACAGAGAAAGATTCGGTGGTGTTGAAACAGGTTTATGTTGGAGAAGTTTGGATTGCTGCTGGTCAGTCAAATATGGGTTGGGTATTGGAAAAATCGAATGGAGGCAAGGAAGAAATTGCAAATGCGACTAATAAGAATATTCGATTTCTCATGGTTCCTGTTTTGACATATAAAGGGGATAAAACTAAAGGTGACATGAACTGGCGCACTGCAACAACCGAGAATGTAGCACCAATGTCAGGAGTTGCTTACTTCTTTGCCAAAGAGCTACAGGCGAAATTGAATGTGCCTGTTGGAATAATTTGCTGTTACAAAGGAGGAACATCTGCCGAAGTTTGGATGAGTAGAGAACGGCTTTTGAATGTTCCAGATCATGCTTCAATTGTAGAGTCGTACGAAAATTACATGAAAAACCTCGGGCAACAAAAATATAATGAGCTTTATAATAAGTACGAGCTTGATTTTAAATTGTATAGCGATTCGATGAAAGCAGGTTATAGTAATGCTATCCATCCAATCGAGCCAATGGGCGATAGGCATTATAAACGACCTAATGTGCTATACGATTTTATGCAAAAACGAATAATCCCATATACCGTAAGAGGAGTGATTTGGTATCAGGGAGAGGCCAATGCACAACGAGCAGAACAATATAGAACCCTGTTCCCCGCGTTGATTCAAGAATATCGGGATGATTTTAAAAATCAAGAGTTACCTTTCTTATTTGTTCAACTTGCAAATTATGATCATCCCGCTTATGGTTCTCAACCCATTTGGGCCGAATTGAGAGAGGCGCAATTGTTGACATGGCAAAAAGTGAAGAATACTGCTATGGTTGTAACCATGGATGTGGGCGAAAAAAATACGATTCATCCAACAAATAAAAAACCAGTGGGAGAAAGGCTGGCTGCTTGTGCATTCTACAATGTTTATGGTCTGAATAATCCATATTCAGGACCGATTTATAAGGATGAAAAATTTAATGGAGATAAAGCGATTGTTTCTTTTGATTTTGTATATGATGGATTAAGCGTTGATGGACAAGTGAAGGGTTTTGCGATCTGTGGAAAGGATAAAGTTTTTGTTCCTGCTGAGGCCAAAATTGAAAATAATAAAGTAATCGTTAGTTCCGAATTGGTAAAAGAACCGATAGCAGTACGATATAGTTGGGCAAACTGGTCGGACGGAAATTTGAAGAATAAAAATGGTTTTCCAGCTTCCCCTTTCAGAACAGATAATTTTGAATTGTTGACAAAAGGAGTGAAAGCTCCAATTTATTAATTTTTAGAGGTTAGATTCAAGTGAAAATGTTTCAAAATATGAAAAGATCAATTCTAAATATCTTTTTTGGATTTTTTTGTAGTACAATGCTGTTTGCTCAACCAAAAATTTGGAATACAACCAGTCTTGAGAAGGCAAAGCGTGCAAATTCGGTTGCAGTTCAGGCATTAATTCGTGAGGCTAATAGAAATCTGGATGTTGTATTGACAACAGTAATGGATAAGCCGATGGTACCTCCTAGTGGTGATAAACATGATTATATGAGCATGGGGCGTTATTGGTGGCCTAATCCGGAGACACAAGATGGCCTTCCTTATATGAGGAAAGATGGCGTTGTAAATCCGGAAATTGATAAGCTAGATAGAAATCCACTAGGAAAATTTTCGAGGAATGTATATACTTTATCATTAGCATATTATTTTACTTCCGATGAAAAGTATGCAGAAAAGGCAGTTGAAAACTTACGGATATGGTTTGTGAATAAGAAAACAAAAATGAATCCGAACATGAATTATGGACAGACTATACCTGGTCGAAATAACGGAAATGGGCGAGGAGAAGGAGTTTTGGATACTTATAATTTTGTTGAAGTTCTCGATGGCCTTGAGTTGTTGAATGCATCGAAAGAATTTACAGAGAAAGATAAATTGTCCATAAAAGAATGGTTTAGCGAATATCTCAATTGGATGTTAACTTCAGAAATAGGCCAAGAAGAAAACAATGCAAAAAATAATCATGGTACTGCTTTCGACATACAAGCCACCCGTTATGCATTGTTCTTAGGTAAAAATGATATTGCAAAAAAAATAATTAATGATTTCCCTGAAAAACGCTTGTTCAAACAAATAGAGCCGAATGGTGCGCAGCCATTGGAATTGGCAAGAACGACTGCTTTGGGATATTCAACTTTTAATCTGACTCATTTTATTGATATGTGCCAGTTGGCTAGAACATTGAATGTTGATTTGTTTAATGTGGCCTCCACTGACGGACGAAGCATTACCAAAGCAATTGAGTTTCTAATTCCATTTGTAGGGAGACCTCAATCTGCTTTTCCGTATAAACAAATTAAAGATTGGGATAAAGTTCAGGCTGAAATTTGTTGGCAATTATTGAGGGCTGACAAATTCCATAAAAACCCGCAATACGAAAATCTATATAAAAAATTGTTATTGCCAACAGAAAAAGACAATAACGCTATTCTTTATTAAATACTAACAATTAAAATTTTATTATTATGAAAAAACTTTTCTTCTTATTAATTGCTGCAATGTTTATTTCGAACATGAATGCCCAGCTATTGTTGAATGAGACTTTTAATTACAACTCATCTCAATTATGTAATGTTCCAGGTGATCCTAATGCAAATGCAGATCCATACAATGTTGTTGGTACATGGTACAATACAGGGAAATCA
>JBBIID010000361.1:1762-3723 GCA_037446675.1 Paludibacter sp. | reverse complement strand
ACGTTTTTCATGGCCGGATTGAACAGAGGCGCATGCAAATAAGCGAATCCTGCTTCATCCAAGACTTTCTTTATAGTATCAACATTCGTTGTGAACTTTGCACCAAAATATTCCAATACATTCGAAGCGCCACTTACCGAAGTTGCCCCGTAGTTACCGTGCTTAGCTACTTTATATCCTGCTCCGGCAACAGCAAAACAGCTACAGGTGGAAATATTGAAAGTATTTTTGCCATCACCACCCGTACCCACAATGTCGAGCGCGTCAAATTCTGACAAATCCATAGGCAACGCCAGTTCGAGCAATGCATTTCTGAATCCGATCACTTCTTCAAGTTCAATACTACGCATCAAAAACACAGTAATAAAAGCGGCAATCTGCGAATCATTGTATTTTCCTGCGGCGATATTCGTCATAACTTCAGCAGCTTCTTCACGAGTAAGCGACTGATGTTCGAACAATCTGTAAAGTATTTGTTTCATATTTTTTATTTGTAAACGGTAAACAGTAAGCGGTAAGTCAATGACCTTTGCTAACCAATCAACTAATTATCTCTGAATTATGCTTCCAACCAGTTTTTAAGCATGATTTCTCCTCTAGGCGTAAGCACCGATTCGGGGTGAAATTGCACACCGCGCACATCATAAGTTTTGTGTGCTAATGCCATAATCATACCTTCATCATCAACGGCTGTAATTTTCAAACAATTTGGTAAAGTTGATTTTTCAGCTGCCCATGAATGGTATCGTCCAACTTCCAGTTTTTTGTCCAGACCATTGAACAACACATCGTCTTCAATCACATCCACCACCGAGCAAATTCCGTGATGAACTTCTGAAAGATTAATCAATGTTCCACCAAATGCTTCGGCAATGGCTTGCTCGCCCAAACAAACTCCCAAAATTGGTTTTGTTGGAGCATAAGTTTTAATTACATCGAGTAAAATACCCGATTCGGAAGGCACACCCGGTCCCGGAGAAAGAATAATCTTATCGAAACGGGCAATTTCTTCCAATGCTATCTGGTCGTTACGATGCACTTCAACGTCGGTATAACCCAACTTTTTCACGGCATGCACCAGATTATATGTAAATGAATCGTAATTGTCAAAAACTAATATTTTCATTGTCTTAACTATGATTTATTTGATTTTTATTGTTAAAATGATTGTTGATACTTTTTATTTTGAAGACGTTTGAAGTTTAAACTTCGTTCTCCAAAATTGATTAGTAAACCAACCTCAAGGTTATAAGCTTCTAAATAATTTATTGCCTGAGCAAAATGAACATCTTCTAATTTTGTAACTGCTTTTAATTCTACAGAAACTGCATTTTCTACAAAAAAGTCAACTCTTCTTGTTCCAATATGTTTTCCTTTATAAAATATCGGCATTTCAAATTCACGTTGAAAATTTATTTCTACCAAAGAAAATTCAATTTCTAATGCTCTTTGATAAATAACTTCCTGAAAACCATTTCCGAGCACCGAATGTACATTCATTGCACATCCAATAATTTTGGAAGTCAGTTCTGAGTATCTATATTTTTCATCTATCATAAAAATCAAATTTTCAAGAGAATCACACAAATCAAAGAAATCAAGGTTCAGACATTTTATTTCCCCGAAGCTACTTCCACTGCACGTTTCAAAGCAGCCAGTTTATTATTGACTTCCTGCAATTCGCTTTCTTCACTGGATTTGGCAACCACTCCGGCACCAGCCTGATAATAAAGTGTATTGTTTTTGCTTACAAAAGAACGAATAGTAATAGCCTGATTCATACTTCCGTCGAAACCAATATAACCTAAACAACCACCGTAAGGACCACGGTCGTGTGGTTCGATACTGTCAATCAACTGCATCGCTTTAATTTTCGGAGCTCCCGAAAGTGTTCCTGCAGGGAATGTATCAGCAAAAAGTTTGATAATTTTCGTATCAGGGCGAAGTTTTCCACTCACGCT
>JBBIID010000361.1:0-1724 GCA_037446675.1 Paludibacter sp. | reverse complement strand
ACAACTGTATCTGTATTGCGACTCAGGTCATTTCGAGCCAGATCAACTAACATTACATGTTCTGCATTTTCCTTTTTATCGGTGCTCAGTTTTTCAGCCAGTTCGGCATCTTTTTCGTCATTACCAGTACGACGGAAAGTTCCTGCAATCGGCTTGATATAAGCTTTTTCCTTTTTTGCATCCACCACCAAATGTGCTTCCGGTGACGAACCAAAAATGCGGAAATCGCCAAAGTTGAAGTAGAATAAATACGGAGATGGATTCACCGAACGTAAAGTACGATAGAGCTTAAAGTCATCGCCTTTGTATTGTTGGTAGAATCGACGTGAGAGTACAATTTGGAACACATTTCCTTTGTAACATTCTTCTTTTCCCCGGCTTACCATTTTGCGGTAGTCTTCGTCTGAAATATCTGATTTTTCTTCGCCAACCGCTTCAAAATCGTAAGTCGCGAAATTGTTATTATTCAGAATTTCTTCAATCGAATCAATTTTTGAAGCTTCACCTTCCAACAAATTCTCTATGATTGTCAATTCATTATTGAAATGATTGATCGCAATCAGATATTTGAACAAAACATAATGTAATCCAGGCATACTTCCCGGAACAGTTTCGCGAGCCGAAAGCTTTACATCTTCGAAATATTGAACCGATTCGTAAGATGAATAACCGAAAAGTCCGTTGATACCTACTGGATTGTCATTTTTGATAATATCCACTGATTTCAAAAACACATCAAAGCGTTCTGCAACAGTCAGTTTATCAGTAACCGGAGTTTCTATTTTTGTGCCATCAGGGTATTCTTCTTTAATCAAAAAATGATTCACAGAAATACCGCCAATTGGACAAAATCCGATGTACGAATAACTATTTTCAACTCCATGATAATCGGAACTTTCCAACAAAACAGAGTTTGTATATAAATCACGAATTTTTAAATATATGCCAACCGGAGTTTGAAGGTCGGCCAGCATTTTTTTTGAGTTTACGATTATTTTCATGATTCTTATTTTTTAAAATGCTTTATATACGTATCCATATCTTTATCTCCACGCCCTGAAACTGTCAATACGACAATATCTTCTGGCTTAAAGTTTTCTTTTTCTTTCTTGAGCAATGCTAATGCATGGGCTGATTCAATGGCAGGAATAATTCCTTCTAAACGAGTCAACTCGAAAGCAGCTTCAAGGGCTTCGTCATCATTTATCGGTAAAACCTTTGTTCTGCCCATTTTTGCAAAAAACGCATGTGCAGGACCAATTCCCGGATAATCCAAACCAGCTGAAATTGAATAAGGCTCAATAATCTGACCATCTTCGTCCTGAATCAACAATGTTTTCGCACCATGTATAATTCCGGTTGTACCCAGTGTAATGGTTGCAGCAGTTTCCCCGGTTTCGACTCCGAGTCCACCCGCTTCAGCTGAAACAATTTTCACACGTTCATCATTCAGATAATAATAGTAAGTTCCCATCGCATTACTACCTCCACCAACACAAGCCATTAGATAATCCGGATGATCACGACCGACCTGCTCTTCAAGTTGCCATTTAATTTCTTCGCTGATAACCGATTGGAAATATCCCACCATATCAGGATAAGGATGCGCACCAACAGTAGAACCTACAATATAAAATGAATCAGGGTTAGAGCACCAATAACGGAATGCCTCGTTGGTAGCGTCTTTCAACGTCATGTTTCCACTCGTTACCGCCTCAACTGTA
>JBBIID010000360.1:0-3724 GCA_037446675.1 Paludibacter sp. | reverse complement strand
CTTTTAGCGTTCCATTTCCATACCATCCGGGATAAGTATTCCAGGCCATGAGGTCGGAAGCCCAATTATTTGCTGTTTTATGATTTGTGGCCTGAACGGTAAATCTTGTGGAGTCTTCTCGATGAGCCAATGTGTTCAATTCAGACATTAATGTACGCATTTTAGCGTCATATTCGCCTCTCACTTCGTTTTGCAATCCCCAAAAACAGATGGAGGGTCTGTTGTATTGCTGACGTATAAGTTCCTTCAACTGGTTCTTGGTGGTGTTCCCGAATTCAGGATCATTTCCTACATTGTTTACGAATGGAATTTCAGCCCAAATTACCAACCCGTAGCGATCGCAAAGATCATAGAAATACGGATCCTGTGGGTAATGAGCCAATCGAATTGCATTAGCACCCATATTGTAGATGAGTCCGAAATCTTCATTATGTTCTTTTTCCGAGATAGCATTTCCTATATCTTTCCTGTCCTGATGACGGTTGACACCTCGTAAAGGATACAAATTTCCATTTAGAAAGAATCCATTTTTTGTAGCTGAAATTGTTCTGAAACCTACGTGATCAACAATATTGTCGAGCAACTTATCGTTAGAGAATACTGAAAAATCAACTTCATATCTGTAAGGATCTTTTTTCCCATTCCAAAGATGAGGGTTGTTTACGTTTATCGTTTTTCTAAAAACGTACGAGCTTTTTGGCGGAATTGTCACTGTTTCTGTCAGTGTCCAAATACCTGATCCGCCGGGCATCATATTTGAGATTATGAAATCCGGATTCGGAATTTCCTCTATGGCGTTAAAGCGATCAGGATGGCGCAATACCGCCACTAACTTTACTTGTTTAGCCTCGTTACTCTCATTAACAATTGTGGACCGTATTTCGAGATCGGCACTTTTCGAAGATATTTTTGAAGGAGTAAGGTATAATCCAGAAGCTCCATTGTCGAGTAAGTCGACGTGGACTTTATCAGCAATAATAAGAGATAATTTACGATATATTCCTCCAAAAAATGAAAAATCGCCCGATAGAGGAGCTATTTCTTCTGAGAAACGGTTATCAATTTTTATTGCGAGAATATTTTTACCTTTGATTAATTTATCTGTTAAGTCAAACCTAAAAGCTGTATATCCTCCTTTGTGAGAACCAACAGAAGTTCCATTTACAAAACATTCGGCTTGCATGTTTGCACCAAGAAATTCCAAAAATACTTGTTTGTCAGCAAAGTCACTACTCCAGTTAATCACTTTACGATACCAACCGACAGTTCTCTGATAATTGTCGCCGCCATCCTGTGCATCGAGATTATTCCATGTATGTGGCAACGAAATTTTCAGCCAAGCCGAATCATCGTATTGAGAGGATATTGGCAGATTTGATAAAATCCCGGCATTAAACTTCCAATCGTCAACAAGTTCCATCATGAGTCGACCCTGTTGTTGAGAAGAATAGCACAAGGATGTTAAGATAGAAAGTAAGAATATCAAATGTAATTTTTTCATCAAGATTGAGAATTATAAGTTCAGAGATTTGAGGTTTTCTGCCCTTTTACCAGAGTTAATTATTCCACAAGTAAGAGCTTACAGATTTTGCTTCCACATTATACACAAATGCTTTTCCTGCTGAGACAATCTTTATTTCCAGATTTTTATCGGTGTCATTCTGTAAAACGACAGAATACGAACCATCAGGATTGAGAAATGCTGCGTAATGAATTCCAGCAGGTAAAGTCGATTCCGAACTCACGCGCCATGCTCCGGGTTTAATAACAGAGGCCAAATGTGCTATCTCGTAAAAATGGCTGTTGCGAGTGAGTGTTGCATAATCAGAAGTTTGAATATCAATGGCTCCCAGGCAAATATTACAACCGCCGGGACGATCCGGGCCATGCTTGTCATCGAGCATGTAGTTCCACATAATTACCGCTTTGGAAAAATTATTGATTGTACCCAAACAAACTTCACGCATGCTCCACATAAAGTCTTTACCGAAATTATACCCATCGCCCCACAAACCGATTGACATTTCGGTAAAAAATAATCCTTTGTCGCTATTATTGTTGTGAATATATTTGAGCTCATTTTTATTTCCACCATAGGCGTGATAAGCTGCTCCATCGACATATTGAGCCGCTTCGGGATCATTGTAAATATTAAGCGGATAATGACCCTGATCGACATTCTCGGCTTTATTCGAGTCGTAATTATAGTTGTGATCGTATGCCCATATACGGGTTTTGATTCCATGTTTTCTAAAAGCGGGGCCCAACGCTTTTTTAATGAAATCACGTTGTTCCTGCCAACTCATATACAATGACGCTGAGTTACCACGGTTAAGAGGCTCATTTTGGATTGTGATTGCGTTGATGTCAAATCCGGCTTTTTTCATTTCCTGAACAAAACGAACAAAATACAATGCATAGTCCTGATAATAATGGGGATTCAATTGCCCACTTGTCCACGAATCATAAGGCTGAAGGTCTTTCAGATTATTCACCTTCATCCATTTAGGACAAGTCCATGGAGATGCAAGAATTTTTACATTAGGGTTTATTGCCAAGATTTCTTTTAACACAGGAAATAAATCGCGTTTGTCGTATTCATGGATTCGGAAGTTCTTGATTCCCGGCTCATCGCAGCAAGTGTATTCATCCAACGAAAAGTCGGAACAACCAATGGATATGCGAATGAAACTATAGCCATATCCATGAACAGGATCGAAGGTTTCGGTTAATAATGCTTTCCTGTTTTCCGGTGTCATTTTCAAAAGGTTATAGCAACTCGAACCTGTTATGGCAGCACCGAATCCATCCATTTGCTGAAAGCGGAAATCGGGTTTTAGGGAGATGATATTTTCCGAAGATAAGATTGTTGATTCGGAAGTTGTTGTTTCCGATTTTGACATCGCCTTGGTCAAATCGGCTGTGGTGGAATATATTTTGACATTGCCGGCAAGCAATGTAGAAGTGGAGATAAACAAGCCACAAAGTAGCAGATATAAAAGAGTGATTCGCTTCATAATTTTTATTTTAAAAGCTTTCGTTTGGGAAAAGCGATTTGCTGAATTGCAGAGCAATTCAGCAAATCGCTACTAGAATTATTCAATCAACGTAAAATTTCCTTTTAATCCGGAAGCACTGTCGCCACCAATCCATACATTAAAATCGCCCTCTTCAGCTTTGCAGGTCATATCTGTACCCCAAAACGCTAAATCGGCAGAGGTTAACGAAAATTCAACAGTTTTGGTTTCGCCGGCTTTTAGGAAAACACGTTGAAAACCTTTCAACTCTTTTACCGGACGAACTATCGATCCTACTTTATCCTGTACATAAAATTGTACAACCTCAGTTCCATCTACTTTGCCCGCGTTCGTAATTTGAGCTTTTACCAAAAGTTTTTCATTCATCTTCATTGTGTCAGAAGATATTTTCAAATTGGTATAATTAAACTTGGTATAAGATAATCCGAAACCGAAAGGATAAAGAGGATTTTTTCCGTAATCGAGATAATGAGATGTGTTTCCTAAAGAAGTTTGTCCGGCTTCGAGAGGAATAGTTTGGATAAGGTTCATTCTTTCTGGTGCAGGGCGACCGGTATTGTTGTGGTTGTAGTACATTGGAATTTGACCTACGTGGCGCACAACAGTAACTGGAAGTTTGCCACTTGGGTTTACATTACCAAAAAGCAAATCACAAATAGCAGGGCCACCCATTGTTCCCGGATGAA
>JBBIID010000359.1:0-3724 GCA_037446675.1 Paludibacter sp. | reverse complement strand
TAATACACCAACTGAAGAAGCAACCATACTTATGCAGTTTGATACCGATCCATTAAACAGGAAAAATTGATGGGTATTATCCACTCGGAAGTTAAACAGATTGTTGATAATGGTCCTCTTGCCGAAGACTTGCAGAAAGTAAAAGAAAACATGGTGAAAAAATACTCCGAAGATTTGCAGGAAAACCGCTGGTGGTCGAGCGCATTGAAATCGTATTACATGGATAAAATTAACCTTGTAGATGATTATAAACCTTCGGTAGAAGCTTTGACTTCGGAAGCTATTCAAACAACATTGAAGAATATTGTAGACCAAGGAAACGTTATTGAAGTGGTAATGAAACCAGCAGAATAACGTTATTAGAGTATATATAAGCTTTGTATGAAGAGGATTGATTCGAAATGGATCAATCCTCTTTTTTTCTGAAAATTTTTACGAAAATTAAAGTAATTGAATACTTAATAAAACTTTATAAACAAAATGGTGTTTATTCAAAATAAAGTGAATTTTAATTATGAATCTCGTATCCATTAGTTAACTAAATTTATTTTAATAGTTAAATTTTATTCTAATATTCATTATCACCAATTCAGAAGAAACAACTCATTCTACTTCTTGCTTTATATACAAAGCTAAAAGCAATTTCAATTAATCAAATAAACATGTTATCATTAAATATATAAAAAATAGAATATGAAGAGACTATTACTAATATTTGCTTTCGCAACGAGTGTGTTTGCACTTAGGAGTCAGCAAACAGCATCGAATTGCCAATTGGTTACAAATTCTGATTATTATAATAAAGTATGGTTTAATGTCTGCGCGGATGTCTCATTTGAATATCGTGAAGATGGAAATGATTTTTCCACAACCTGCTTGCTCGAGAAAAAGATGACACAGAGTGAATATGACGATTCAAAAGGGTATACTTATAATGGCAAAACGTATAATAGTAATAGCTTTAATGGGCAGTTAAAATCTTATTTATTCGATTTAAAGGCTCAGGACGTTCAGCTTATTGTTACGGTAACTTATCCAACCTTGGCAGCACCCGGAGAAACAAGCAAATACGTTACACAGGATATCGTTTTGGCAGCCGGAAGCGTGGGTGGCACTTTCGTCATAAAGCGAAGTGGAAAATTATAAAAGTTCAGTTCGATCAGAATAAATATTGGGGATTGAAAAATTCGAACAGCTTAGAGAACAGGATTCTGGAACTCGAACGCAACACCAGCCCGAGTACAGAAACTTCTGCCAACACAAGCACCTCTGAATCAAGCAAAAGTAACATACAATCTACCCTACAAAACAATTCCCAAATAAACTCAACGGGGCAAAACAACGCCGCACAGCAAAATTCATCGACCAATACCATAAATCTCACAGCAAAACAAGAAGCTGCCGATTTAAACAATGCCGCTGTGGAAGCATACAACAGAGGCGATTATAAAACTGCCAGAAGCTTACTTAGTCAGGCTCAACTGAAAGATCCTACCAATTCTGATGTAAATAATAATTTGTCAAAAATACAGGAAAGCGACGCTCATGCCCAACGAATGCTGAATGATATAAATCAACAAACACAGGAATCGAAACAAAAAATGGAAGAAAATGCCACCCAGTTTGCGACTCAGTTAGGCCAATTGACTCCGCAATTGACGGATGCGATTGACAATTTAGATAAGAAATCGGATCCGAAAGGTATATTCAATTGGAAGCATATTGGCTTTTTGTACGACTATGGTTTTAACGATAAATTTGAGAATTTCTCCTTCGATCTGGGTGTTAACTTATTCATATTTTCGGCAGGAATGAAAGTAGGTTATTCGCAAAATTCCATGTTAGGTTATAATGTCTTGTACAATAATGATCTTCCAACAAATAAAGATGTTTATTTCAGCACGTCAGGTGTCAGTCTCGAGTTCTTAATCGGACTCAATATCCCGATTGGTAAATACTTTGCCATTTGGCCAATGTACGGTATTAATCCTCTTTCGCCAAATGTTTCAGGGATAGAACTGGTAGAGAATGATGATTTCAGATTGGTGGATGATTTAGACATTGCGTCTGTTGATGGTTTTGGGAGCCAAAACAGATATGCATTGAATTTTCTAATCAATATCCCTAAAACCGGTTTAGGAATTAAGCTATTCTTAAGTTATTTGACACAAAGTTCGAGCTACAGTCTTGAGTTAAAAGAAGTGCCATTAAAATACAGAGGAAGCACTTCAGATTATCCTGATGCGTGGAGATATTACGTTGGAAAAGCGACGAGCGAAAATTACAGCACTTACACCGCCGGATTTTCAATAATTTTTGGTTTAAGCAGATAAAAACAGAAACACTCATTATCAATCTGGCTTCTATTTTTTAACAAATAAATGCGTTTTACATTTTCAAATAAATCATTTTTAGCTATTTATATAAACCAACGAAGGATTGAGTCTTACGAGTCAATCCTTCATCAGTAGTATATAATAATTCGTATTATTCCAAACCCTTACACGACCGACACCACCTGGTATCCAACATTATCTACAGCAGCTTTCATTGTTTCGTCGCTGACTTCTTTGCTCAGATTCACTTTCGCTGTGTTTGTTTCCAAATCAACTTTTGCTTCCACGCCATCTATGCTGTTTAGCGCTTTTTCTACTCTTGCAGAGCAATGCATGCAACTCATGCCTTTTATTTGCAATACTTTTTCCATAATTATATTCTCCTTGTTTGTTATTTTTATATTTCAGATTTTAGAGGTTTAAATCGTAATAATCTCAAAGCGTTCAATACAACCGTTATCGAACTAAAACTCATGGCCGCCGCTGCAAACATTGGGTTTAGTTTTAATCCCAGCATTAAATAAAAAGCACCAGCCGCCAACGGAATTCCAATCACATTATATATAAACGCCCAAAACAGATTTTGTTTGATATTTACCATCACATTTTTACTCAATCGCAAAGCATCAACGGCATCCATCAAGTCGCCATGCATCAGTACCACATCTGCCGATTCGATAGCAATATCGGTTCCACTTCCGATGGCAATACCTACGTTTGAACGCATAAGAGCCGGTGCATCATTAATCCCATCGCCTACCATTGCCACTTTTTTGCCTTGTGCCTGTAACTTCACAATTTCCTTGTCCTTATCCTGAGGCAGCACTTCCGAAATTACATTCGTTAATCCGAGTTGTTGCTGAATAGCCGCAGCTGTACGCGAATGATCGCCCGTAAGCATGATAACATCCAGCCCCATCTGCTTCATTTTTTCAATAGCAACCTTACTCGAAGGTTTAAGAACATCGGCTACAGCAATTAGTCCGAAAATTTCTTTTTCATTCGAAATAAACAACGGTGTTTTACCTTCGTTGGCCAGCTGTTCAGCTTTCAAATCAAATTCCTGCAAATTAATTTTTAATTCGGTCATTAACCGTTTGTTTCCTGCAAAATATTTTACTTTGTCAATAACGGCCTCAATACCTTTTCCTGATATATTTTGAAAATTTTCAACCGGAATAAGCTCTATTTTTTTTGCTTTTGCATCATTTAATATCGCTTCGGACAAAGGATGCTCCGATGGTTTCTCGAGCGATGCCACCAACAAAAGCAAATCATCTTCTGTCACCGATTTAACAGGAATAATGTCAGTTACAACAGGTTTTCCCTGCGTAATGGTTCCTGTTTTATCCAAAACAATCGTATCAATTTTATGAGTTGTTTCCAAC
>JBBIID010000358.1:2624-3727 GCA_037446675.1 Paludibacter sp. | reverse complement strand
TCTTACTTATACTTTCCCATTGTTGAACGATTCGTTGGGTGCTGCAGGAACATTTTGGGTGTACGCCGGAGTTTGTTTAGTCGGATTTTTGTTCATTCTGGCAAAACTTCCTGAAACAAAAGGAAAATCATTGGAAGAAATCGAGAATGAACTCGTAAAAAAATAATTCTTTAGTCGTAAAAAAACATTTTTAATATTTAGCAATATAACGTATGATCGACTTTCGCTCGATGCCGGCAGCTCGAAAGTTGACAAATGATTGATTATTATGGTACAAGTTTGGGAAGAGGAAATTATTATTCCTACATATGAAATAGGAAAACCTGAGAAGAATCCTATTTTCTTAGAAAAAAGGGTATATCAGGGTTCGAGTGGCGTTGTTTATCCTTATCCTGTAATTGAAAAAATTGCGGATGAAAAAACTGAAAAGTCGTATAAAGCTGTATTCATCGAGAATGAATATATCAAAATTATGATTCTGCCCGAGTTGGGGGGCCGTGTACAAATGGCTTATGACAAAATCAAACAACGTCATTTTATTTATTACAATCAGGTGATAAAACCAGCGCTTGTTGGACTTTCCGGTCCGTGGATTTCTGGTGGAATTGAGTTCAACTGGCCTCAGCATCACCGTCCGAGCACGTTTTTACCGGTAGATTACTCGATCGAGAAAAATGCAGACGGTAGTGTAACCGTTTGGGTGAACGAAATGGAAAAAATGTTCCACCAAAAAGGAATGGCAGGGTTCACTTTGCATCCGGGCAAAGCATTGCTGGAGATAAAAGGAAAACTTTTCAACGGAACTCCTTTCCCTCAAACATTTTTGTGGTGGGCAAATCCGGCTGTAGCAGTAAACGATTATTATCAATCTGTTTTTCCGCCGGATGTTCACGCTGTTTTCGATCATGGAAAACGCGATGTGTCCACTTTTCCTATTGCCACCGGAACTTATTACAAAATAGATTATTCGGCCGGAGTCGACATTTCCAACTATAAAAACATTCCGGTGCCCACTTCATACATGGCTATTAATTCGGAATTCAATTTTGTGGGAGGTTACGAAAATGATACAAAAGCGGGCGTACTTCACGTAGCAAATCATC
>JBBIID010000358.1:0-2600 GCA_037446675.1 Paludibacter sp. | reverse complement strand
ACATGGGGGAATGGAGACTTTGGAAAAGCATGGGACAGAAATCTTACGGATGAAGATGGACCTTATATCGAATTGATGGCAGGTGTTTACACCGACAATCAACCCGATTTTACATGGTTACAACCTTACGAAGAAAAGACTTTCACGCAATACTTTTTGCCTTACCGTGAACTGGGTGTTGTGAAAAACGCTTCGCAGGATATTTTAATGAACATGGAAGTGGTTGAAGGAAAAGCATTGATCAAAATATTTGCAACCTCTCAGCAAAAAAATGTAACTATCAAATTAAATGATTTTCTAAACGAAAAAGTTGATCTCAGTCCTGAAAGTGTTTATACCAATGAAATTAAGGTTGGAAATGTTGCATTCGAAGATTTAAGTCTGGCTGTTTATTCCGAAACCGGACGCAAACTATTGGCGATTGAAACACAGAAAACTGAAAAACCGGCAATGCCTGAAGCCGCAAAACCTGCTTTTTCACCTGAAGAAACACCCACTTGCGAACAACTTTACCTTACCGGATTGCATCTGGAACAATATCGTCACGCGACTTACAATGCTGCCGATTATTATCAGGAAGCTTTGAAACGTGATCCATCTGATGTGCGTAACAACAACGCCATGGGATTATGGTTGCTTCGACGCGGTAAATTCGCTGAATCGGAAAAATACTTCAAAGCAGCTGTGGACACGCAATTGCAACGAAATCCGAACCCTTACGATGGCGAGCCATTGTACAATTTAGGATTATCATTGAAATTTCAGGGAAAAACCAAAGAAGCTTACGATAAATTCTATAAATCGTGCTGGAATGCAGCCATGCAGGATGCAGGTTATTTCTCTTGCTCTCAGATTTCGTGCTTGAATCAAAACTATAGCGATGCGTTGTACGAAGTTGATAAATCATTGGTTCGCAACTGGCACAATCATAAAGCAAGAGCTTTAAAAACCACCATTTTGCGTAAAATGGGACAAGAGAATGCGGCATTAGAATTAATTGAAGAATCGCTGAAAATCGATTTATTCAATTTTGGATGCCGATTCGAGAAGTTTTTGATGACAAATGACAACTCAGTTCTAACCAAACTGAACGAACTAATGCGTGGCGAAATTCATAATTACGAAGTTATCGCATTGGATTATATTGCCGCCGGAAATTACGACGAAGCTGTAAAATTGCTGGAAGAGGGCATAAAAGCCTGCTCTCCCCTCTCCTCAGGGAGAGGGGCTGGGGGTGAGGTCTCACCAATGACGTATTATTACATGGGCTGGGCTTTATATTTAGCCGGCAAGGATAGTAATTCGGCTTTTGCAAAAGCGGCAGCACATTCTCCGGAATTCTGCTTTCCGAATCGTTTGGAAGCAATTCTCGCATTAGGCGATGAACCCAAGCGATTCGAAAGCACCTTATTATCTCGGAAATTTATGGTACGACAAACGCCAGTATGCCGAAGCTGTTGAATGCTGGGAAAAATCAGTTGCCATCGACGATACTTATCCAACCGTTTTGCGTAATCTTTCGTTGGCCTATTTCAATAAGCTAAACGACGAAGCAAAAGCCGTTGAATATCTTGAAAAAGCATTTAATCTGGATAAAACCGATTCGCGTATTCTGATGGAGTTGGATCAACTGTACAAACGTATATGTCTTCCTCACAACGAGCGTCTCGCCTTTTTGGAAGCAAACCATCAGCTAGTGGAGAATCGCGATGATGTATATCTGGAATTGGCAACGCTTTACAACCAAACCGGAAATTTCGAAAAGGCAAAAGCATTGATAGACAATAGACAATTCCACCCTTGGGAAGGCGGAGAAGGAAAAGTTCCGGCGCAATATCAGATTTGCAGGGTTGAATTGGCAAAAAAATGTTTGACAAATGAGGAATATGAAAAAGCCATCGTTTTATTAAACGAATGTTTGGAATATCCGCATAACCTTGGCGAAGGTAAATTGCACGGAGCTCAGGAAAACGATTTCCATTACTACCTTGGATGCGCTTACGAAGCTTTAGGGCAGAATGAGAAAGCAACAGAATGCTGGGAACTGGCAAAAAATGGAAATACCGAACCTGCAGCAGCAATTTTCTACAATGACCAAAAACCGGATAAAATCTACTATCAGGGATTAGCATGGTTGAAACTCGGAAACGAAGCCGAAGCAACTATTCGCTTCAATCGACTAATTGATTTCGGCACTCAACACATGGATGAAACGATTAAAATGGATTATTTCGCGGTTTCATTGCCCGATTTATTGATTTGGGAAGATGACTTGACGTACCGTAACAAAATCCATTGCAATTACATGTTAGGATTAGGATATTCTGGCTTGGGCAATAACGAAAAAGCCAATGCTCATCTATCTAAAGCAGCTGAAATGGACATCAATCATCAGGGAGTTCAGTCGCATTTGGCTGGAACTAAACAAACAATACTTCAAGCGAATTTAAGCGTATAATCTTTTAAATTCCTATTCATTTTGAAAAACCGGATTTCTTTCCTGAAATCCGGTTTTTTGATTATGCAACCATATTTAGAATTTTAAATTTCCAAAAGTCGCCGACAAACAACTTTTTATATGAAATAAAAACAGCGCACAA
>JBBIID010000357.1:0-3727 GCA_037446675.1 Paludibacter sp. | reverse complement strand
GGTTTAACCTCTTTTGCTCCCGGCAAAAAATTGACTGTAAAATTGTCTCACAAAGACGGAACTTCCGAAGAGTTTGAAGTAGCACACACCTACAATCAATCTCAAATTGACTGGTTTAGGGCTGGTAGTGCGTTGAATGCCATGAATAGTTAGTTGATTTTTAGCCATTAAAAAAGTTAACTGATTACATTGGATAACTATGTGAACAATTTACATATTTAACTCATTATACATAGAGAAATAATTAAAATTATATAATAAAAAATCGAAAGTCATGGAAAAGGATTATTTAATTTACAAGTTATCGGAAACGATTAAAACAACCAGTCGTATCGACAAAGAATTGTTTACCAAATTTAATGTGAAACGTGGCTTGCGAAATGAGGATCACTCCGGAGTATTGGTTGGATTAACTAAAGTAGGAGATGTGGTTGGTTACGAAAAATTGCCTGAAGGTGGTTTGAAAGCTGTACCTGGAAAATTGTTCTATCGTGGAATTGATGTGGAAGATTTGGTACACGGATTACAAAAAGAAGGTCGATTGGGTTTTGAAGAAACAGCATTTTTGCTTCTTTCGGGCTATCTTCCTGACTCGGAAGAGCTGGATACTTTCGCCACTATTTTGAATCAGGCAATGGCGCTCGACAAAAAAGCAACTATGAATATTATCGACCTTGAAGGTGTTGATATTATGAATATTTTAGCAAGAAGTGTGCTCGAAATGTACACTTTCGATAATAACGCCGACGATATTTCACGCGATAACCTTATTCGTCAGTCGATCGACCTGATTGCTAAATTCCCGACTATTATTGCTTACGCTTTCAATATCCTTCGTCATAGCCAATACGGTAGAGTTTTGCATATTCGCCATCCTAAAGATGGTTGCTCGTTGGCCGAAAACTTCCTGTATATGATGAAAGGTTCGGATAACTACACCGAGCTGGATGTGAAAATTCTTGACTTACTTCTTATCCTTCATGCCGACCATGGAGGTGGTAATAACTCTACATTTACCGTTCGTGTTATTAGCTCAACACTTACCGATACTTATTCTGCTATTGCAGCCGGAATAGGTTCGTTGAAAGGTCCTTTGCATGGTGGTGCCAATATCAAAGTAACGCAAATGTTCGATCACCTGAAAACAGCGATTAAGGACTGGACTAACGTGAAAGAAATTGATATTTATCTCAAAAAAATGCTCAATAAAGAAGCATATAATAAGAGCGGTTTGATTTATGGTATCGGACATGCCGTTTATACTGTTTCTGACCCTCGCGCTTTGCTATTGAAAGAAATGGCTCGTGCCTTAGCAAAGGAAAAAGGTTTGGAAAAAGAATTTGCTTTCCTCGAATTGCTCGACGAACGTGCGGTGAATGCATTTATGACTTTCAAAGGTGATGATATTAACAAACAGGTTTGTACCAATGTCGATTTCTATTCAGGATTTGTTTACGAAGCCATTGGATTGCCAACCGAAGTATTTACTCCATTGTTTGCTATGGCTCGTATTACAGGTTGGACAGCTCACAGAATAGAAGAATTAAACTTCGCAAGCAAGCGTATTATTCGTCCTGCTTACAAGAATGTGGGAGAACGTTATCCATTTGTTCCATTAAAATCGAGATAATATTTAAAGGTCAAAAGTCAAAGGACGATAGTCAAATTTTTTTGTGCTTCGTCCTTTTTTTAATTTTGAGAAAACATTATATGCGAAGCTTTGAAGAACTAAGAGTTTGGAAAGATGCAAGATCTTTAATGAAAGATATTTATAGTATAAATATCAATTGTAAAGATTATTCTTTTAAGGATCAAATTCAAAGGGCTGCAATTTCAATTATGAATAATATAGCAGAAGGTTCTGAAGCTGGATCTGATTCATTATTTATTAGATATTTAAATATCTCAAAAGCAAGTTGTGGGGAAGTAAGAAGTATGTTGTATGCAGGTGAGGACTTGGCCTATTATTCGAAAGACATTGCTGAGGAGTTAAGAATGAAATCAATGAAGTTAAGTTCCGCAATTTATATGTTTATCGAATATCTGAAAAAAGCAAAAGTACTGGAAAGTTTAGACGAAAAATAATAGTATAAAGTTTATAGAAATAATTAACACAAAAAATAAATTATAGGGTAAAAAGTAAAATAATTGATTTCAATCTATTTGACTTTTGACTTTAGACATTACACAAATTAAAAAATGAACAAGATTAAAGTTGCAAATCCTGTCGTGGAGCTTGACGGGGACGAAATGACCCGAATCATTTGGTCGTTTATTAAAGAACAGCTCATTTTACCTTATTTGGACTTGGATATTAAGTATTACGATTTAAGCATTCAGAATCGTGACTTAACAGACGATCAGGTGACTATTGATGCTGCTAATGCAATAAATAAATACAACGTTGGGATAAAATGTGCTACGATTACTCCTGACGAAGCCCGCGTTGCTGAGTTTGGTTTAAAGAAAATGTGGAAATCACCTAACGGAACGTTGCGTAATATCATTGGTGGAACTGTTTTTCGCGAACCGATTATTTGTAATAATGTGCCTCGCTATGTTCAGGGTTGGACAATGCCGATTGTAATTGGCCGTCATGCTTTTGGCGACCAGTACAAAGCTACCGATACCGTGATAAAAGGTAAAGGTACGTTGAAAATGAGCTTTACCAACGAAGCCGGAGAAACAACTGAATGGGAAGTGTATGATTTTAAAGGTGATGGTGTGGCAATGTCGATGTATAACACTGATGAATCAATTTACGGTTTTGCCCGTTCTTCCATGCAAGTAGCTTTGGATAAAAAATGGCCGCTTTATCTATCAACCAAAAACACAATTTTGAAAGCTTACGACGGACGTTTCAAAGATATTTTTCAGGAAGTGTACGAAAAAGAATTTGAAACAGCATTTAAAGCAGCCGGGATTACTTATGAACACCGTTTGATTGATGATATGGTGGCTTCGTGCATGAAATGGAACGGCGGATTTGTATGGGCGTGTAAAAATTATGATGGTGATGTTCAGTCCGATACTGTAGCACAGGGATTTGGATCGTTGGGCTTAATGTCCTCCGTCTTGGTAACACCCGATGGAAAAACGGTGGAAGCGGAAGCTGCCCACGGAACTGTAACCCGCCATTATCGTCAACATCAGCAAGGCAAAGAAACATCAACAAACCCAATTGCTTCCATATTCGCCTGGACACGTGGATTAATGCACCGTGCTAAACTGGACAATAATGCTGAATTGTTGAATTTCTGTGAAAAGCTGGAACGGGTTTGTATTCAGACTGTTGAAGCCGGAGAGATGACTAAAGATTTAGCTATTTTGATTTATGGCGAAGAAATCACTCGAAATAATTACCTTTCGACCGAAGGATTTCTTGCTGCGTTGAAACGAAATTTAGATGCTTTATTGTCATAATATTTCTATATAAAATTGGAATAGGAGAGTGCTTGATAAAATTAAGCACTCTTTTTTTTGTCATGATTATCTCGCCCATAAATAGCGTTTCAACAAACTTGATGTTATGGAAGAGATTAAAATTCAGTATGAAAAGCGAACATATAGAAACTATAGTATGTCTTTCTATCAAATGAAATATGAGACAAAAACAAACTAATCATTTTTTATGAGAACAGTTAACCAAGTTTACCCACAAAGTGAGTGAAGATTAAAGCTTATAAAAAAGAAAGTATTCAATACCTTAACTTATATGGAGAAATGC
>JBBIID010000356.1:0-3743 GCA_037446675.1 Paludibacter sp. | reverse complement strand
TACAACCAGTGTGGAAGATGCAATTCGTCAGGGATATACGGAGTTGAATTATTTGGAGGTTCCGTTTAATTTACGCTATCGATTGTCGCTCGGCTTTGTTGGTATATATGGTTTTGGTGGCTTGTATGCCGGATATGCCATGTCGGGCAAAGTAGTGGATGAGATAAGAGATATATCCGAAAATGAAACATTTTCGAGCTTTACCGAGCGCTTGGATTATGGAATCAACTTTGGCGCCGGTATTGAAGTTTTCAATAAAATTCAATTGGGAGCAACCTGGAGTCAGGGATTGAAAAATACGGCAGGGAGCAATGAGTATTTGCCTAAGCCGGAAATTTCGACCAACAGAGTGTTCTCGGTAAATTTGGTCTATTTGTTTTAATCAAAATAAATAATCGTGTTTTTAAAGAGGGTTTCGCTTTTAAAAGCGAAACCCTCTTTTTGTCTGAGATGGCATTCAGAATCCAATAAAATGGGTTTGGTACAAATAAAAAAGAAATGGTTTCTGTTTCTATTTGAAAGCATATTGAAATATTAAAGTAAATATTGTGCTTTCTATCTCTTTTTTTTGTACCTTTGCAGCCCGTTACGAAAAAGATAAATAGCAGAAAATTACATTATTAATATAATATGAATATTGTCAAAAAAGACCTCGATCAAAACAATGCCATCGTGACGTTGAGCATTGAAAAAGCAGACTATGCTGAGAAAGTGGATAAAACTTTACGTGATTATCGCAAAAAAGCGAACATCCCGGGTTTCCGCCCAGGTATGGTTCCTGCAGGTTTGGTAAAGAAAATGTATGGTAAAGCCGTGTTGGCTGAAGAAATCAACAAATTAGTTTCTGATAATTTGTATAAATTCATTCAGGAAAATAACCTGAATATTTTGGGTGAACCACTTCCAAACGAAACCGATCAAAAAACTATCGATTTCGATACGCAGGAAGATTTCGAATTCTCTTTCGATTTGGGTATTGCTCCTGAGTTTGAAGTGACTTTGAACAAAAAAGACAAAGTAAAATTCTACGATATTGCCGTTAGCGATGAAATGATTGAAAATCAAGTGAAATCGTACACCGGACGTTATGGAAAATACGTGCAGGAAGAAGTGGTAGAAGAAAAAGATATGATCAAAGGCGAATTGCTTGAAATGGCTGGCGGAAAAGTAAACGAGTCGGGCATTAAAGTACAGGACGCAACGTTGACTGCTGCTTATATGAAAGACGATGCGCAAAAAGCACTTTTTGTAGGCGCAAAGAAAGGCGACGTGATCGTATTCAACCCGGCAAAAGCATTCGAAAACGAAAGCGAAATAAGCTCATTGCTTAAGATTTCGAAAGACGAAGCTAAAACAATCGAATCTGATTTCCAAATCAAAATAGATAGCATTACTCGTTACCACGAATCAGAAATCAATCAGGAATTGTTTGATAAAGTGTATGGCGAGGGTGTTGTAGCTAGCGAAGAAGAATTCCGTGCAAAAATCAAGGAAAACATTAAAGAAAATCTGGCTTCGGACAGCGAATACAAATTCGGTGTGGATGCTCAGGAAATGCTTGTTGCAAAATTCGATGATCTTGTTTTCCCTGATACATTCCTGAAACGTTGGGTGTTGGCAACAAACGATAATATTACTCCAGAAACATTGGAAGAAGATTATCCTAAAATGATTGCTGACCTGAAATGGCACCTGATAAAAGATAAACTTGCTAAAGCTAACGACGTAAAAGTGGAAACTGCCGATGTTGAAGATTTTGCGAAGAAAATGGCGAAAGCTCAGTTTGCTCAATATGGCATGATTGGTATTGATGATGAAATTATTGCCAACTATGCAAAAGACATGATGAAGAAAGAAGAAACGGTAAAAAATATCGTAGAAAGAGTTGTTGAGCAAAAAGTATTTGCAGCGGTTAAAGAAGCTGTGAAACTTGATACAAAGGAAATTACAATCGAAGAATTCAATAAAATGTTCGAAGGAAAATAAAATTTCGTTCCGTCATTTTTTTGCCTGAAAGGCTTTTAACTGCAAAAACTAAAACAAAATATCACTATCTTTGTTTTTCTTGAAAATGGTTAAAAGCCTTTTGCATTTTTGTAAAAGTTGACTATTTGTCAGTATAATAATTCGGTCTGGTTTTTGAATGGCAGGGAAATTTATATTCTGACTTAAACAAAAATATAAACTTTCAAACTATAAAGATTATGAACAACAATGATTTTCGTAATTATGCTACCAAACATCTTGGTATGAATGGACTGGCACTCGATCAGTATGCCAATATCACCAGTAATTATATTTCTCCGTCAATTTTGGAAGAACGTCAACTGAATGTAACACAGATGGATGTGTTTTCGCGTTTGATGATGGATCGCATTATTTTCCTCGGAACTCAGGTGGACGATTATACTGCTAATGTTATTCAGGCTCAGTTGCTGTATCTCGATTCGTCAGATCCGGGCAAAGATATTTCTATTTACTTGAATTCTCCCGGTGGATCGGTGTATGCCGGCCTAGGAATTTACGATACCATGCAGTTTATCGGTTCGGATGTAGCTACTATTTGTACAGGTATGGCTGCTTCGATGGCTGCTGTTTTATTGGTGGCAGGTGCTGATGGAAAACGCTCTGCTTTGAAGCATTCCCGAATTATGATTCACCAACCGATGGGTGGCGCACAGGGACAGGCTTCTGATATCGAAATCACTGCCCGTGAAATACAGAAATTGAAAAAAGAACTGTATACTATCATCGCCGATCACTCTAAAAATACTTACGAACGTATTGAGAAAGACTCAGATCGTGATTACTGGATGACTTCGAATGAAGCATTGGAATACGGTATGATTGATAAGGTTCTGTTTAACGAAAAGAAAAAATAAAAAGCTAGCGGTAATGTGAGGCAGTTTCAAAAGGAAGAAGAACGCAAATAAACACAAATCATAATAAGTTCTGTTTCTGTAAGACGTGAAATCATCAATAGATTCTATTGGTGAAAATTTGCGGAATTTGCGTTCGAAAATCTCCTTTTTTGATACTTTCATGATTTGCCGAAAGACAACGAATACAATTCTCTAAGAAAAAGAATGGCTAAAAACAATAAAAATTGTAGCTTTTGCGGACGACCCGAATCGCAAGTGGAATTTTTTATTATGGGGCAGGATGGGGCGCATATTTGTAACGAGTGTGCGATTCAGGCTGCCGAAATTGTAAAAGAAAACACAACTAAAAAATCAAATCTTCCAAATTTACAAAAAGAGCAAGTCCCTAAACCGATTGAGATTAAAGAGTATTTAGATCAGTATGTTATTGGGCAGGAAGAAGCGAAAAAATATCTTTCGGTGGCGGTTTACAACCATTACAAAAGGCTGATGCAGGAGAACTCCAAAGATGATGTGGAAATCGAAAAATCGAACATTATCATGGTGGGTTATACCGGTACGGGAAAAACGCTTTTGGCGAAAACCATTGCAAAAAAATTGCACGTGCCGTTTACGATCGTTGATGCTACAGTTCTAACGGAAGCTGGTTACGTGGGTGAAGATATTGAAAGTATTCTCACTCGTTTGCTTCAGGTTGCCGATTACGACGTAAAGGCTGCTGAGCGTGGAATTGTGTTTATTGATGAAATTGACAAGATTGCCCGTAAAAGCGATAACCCAAGCATTACTCGCGACGTGAGTGGAGAAGGTGTTCAACAGGGACTGCTGAAGTTGCTCGAAGGCTCTGTGGTGAATGTTCCG